>JAILIQ010000194.1 GCA_024695205.1 Lachnospiraceae bacterium | reverse complement strand
CTTGCAGAACTTGTATTTGACGAGGATACCTTCCTGATCCAGGTAGGTGTTACCGGTGCGATGCGCGGTCAGGTATTTTTCAGGATGACCGATACAAGCTCTAAGGCGATAGCAAGTACCATGATGATGGGTATGCCTGTCACCGAGCTTGATGATATGGCATGTTCCGCATTGGGAGAACTCGGCAACATGATCCTTGGCAATACAGCCACGCTGTTTTCCACAATGGGTATTATTTTTGATATCACACCGCCTGTTTCAATGCATGGCAAGAAGCTGAAACTTAATTCGGAGATCCCAGCGATCTCGATCCCGATCAATATCAATGATGAAGAGTACATCAGGCTTTATATCTGTGTAAAAGAGAATAAATGATCTCATCATCATTCGGAGCGGACATAAGAGCAAAATAAAAGGAACTGTCACAGTCTGGACTGCTGTGCCGGTTCCTTTTTTACGGTTCGTTATATAGCTGTATCTCGCCGGAGATGTTTTTCACTACCAGATTGACGAAAGTCGAGGTCACATTGTAGGTCGCTCCGGAAATATTGATCTTGACGTTGGGGTAGAGGTATTTGTGAACGACTATCTTCGAGCTTGAATAGGATGCAAGCTGGAGCTTGAGCTGTTCATGTTCTTCAAAGGTCTCAACCTGGCGTTTATTGAGCTCCGCAAGGGATACCTCAACCTGATGCCTCATTGTGGCAAGTTCTTTGGCGTCGGCCGGATTTTTGATAAGATCGAGCTTGTATTTGAGTTCGGTATGTTTGTTGATCTTTTCCTGATAATCCTTCAGGTTTTTTTCCAGCTCGCTCAACTTAAGGATGTTCTGATCGGTAATACCGATATTCAGATAAGTCTTGACCTCGGCAAGGTTACCGATGATGGTGGCTTCAAGATTGCCCTGGCATGAGGTATGGCCTCCGACAAGTATCCCGTGGCGTCCGGTTATATACATATTGCCGTTGCAGATCACATCACAGTTCATCATGGAAGAGGCATGCAGATCCTGATCTACCTCGATCCTGACCTGCTCAAAGAATTTGCCGTAAAGGCAGCCTCCGCATTTTATAACGCCACGACCGCCGCCCTGCATTCCGAGCTTCATCGTGATATCACCGCCGGAAGAGATCACAGCGCCTTCTACATTGCCGTTGATGGTCACATTGCCGGAAACGTCGATCTTCAGACCGCTGACTACGTTGCCGCTTATGATAACGTCTCCGTTGAAAAGGACATCACCGGTGGTTAAGTCGACATCGCCCTTGATCTCAAGGACGTTGCTTACGATAAGTTCCCCGGATTTTCCCAGCTCAACCTTGCCATCGACATCCGCATAATATTCGGTATTATTTTCGTTGGTGTGAAAACCTGAACCGGAGAGCCTTGGAAGATCTTTTCCCTTGACATTCGGGATCACGACACCCCTCACATTAAAGCCGAAATGACCCGAAGTTGCGGGAGTATATGTGGCAATAAGTGTATCCTTTGCAACGGGTTCATAGCCCTCGATCGAATGATAATCGACACTGCCGTCTTCAAGGACCTTGGGTTTGTTATTATGTTCGGTATTAAAATGGTATTTAAATGTCCCGCTTGTGCCGTTTAAAGGCGGTTTACCCTGAGCCACGACTTTAAAGGAGTCAAACTTCCTCTCAAGAAGCATGGCGTCGATCTCTGCGTTGTTGATACCTGCTTTTACGCCGGCAACGGAAAGGGCGGTAAGTATATTATCGCGTGTGAAGGGAACGGGCTGCTCAGAGGTCGGAGAATCCTTGGCGGTTGCAAGACACAGGCGTGCCTGCATAGAATCATCACTGATCACGACTTTGATAAAACCATTTATCATTTCGTCCACAGGCAGCACCTCCTCTCATTTTAACCGGGTCGCGGCAGGTAATGTAACCGGATGACAGGGTTATGTGAGATCGATCTCGATAAATATCCGAATTGTACTTAGAGTTTATATTTTTCCTTATTTTCATTATATCAGAGAATATTTGCATTTGCAAGAAAACTATTGTTAAATTGGGGCTTTTGTTGTAAAATAATAAATAAGTTTTTACACTATCGGAAAGGTGGTAATATTTGATGGATTACATGAAAGAATATGAAAATTGGTTAACAGCCTCATGTTTTGACGAGGAGACAAAAAAAGAGCTTGAAGCCATTAAAGGCAACGACAACGAGATCAAGGACAGATTCTACAAATCGCTTGAATTCGGTACCGGCGGACTCCGCGGCGTTATCGGAGCGGGTATCAACAGAATGAATATCTATACAGTCCGCAGAGCGTCACAGGGACTTGCCAATTACATAATAAAAAACAACGGTCAGGACAAGGGTGTTGCGATCGCTTTCGATTCGAGAAACATGTCAATCGAATTCAGCCGTGAAGCGGCTCTGACATTAAACGCCAACGGTATCAAAACATACAGGTTCGATACGCTGCGTCCCACACCCGAGCTCAGCTTTGCGCTCAGATATCTGCACTGCATAGCAGGTATCGTTGTTACGGCAAGCCACAATCCGCCCGAATATAACGGTTATAAGGTATACTGGGAGGACGGTGCGCAGGTTACGCCTCCTCACGATACAGGCATCATAGCTGAGGTCAATTCCATCGAGGATTTCTCGCTCTGCAAGACCATGAGTCTTGAGGATGCGACAAAAGCAGGTCTTTATAATGTTATCGGCGAGGATATCGACAAGGTTTACAATGACGAGCTCATGAAGCTTGTACTTCGTCCCGAGGTGATAAAGAAAGCTGCTGACGATATGACCATCGTGTATACGCCTCTTCACGGAACAGGCAATCTGCCCGTAAGAAGGATACTCGATACGCTGGGCTTTAAGAAGGTTTATGTTGTACCCGAGCAGGAGCTTCCTGACGGGAATTTCCCTACAGTAGGATATCCCAACCCCGAGGATCCCAATGTATTTAAGCTTGCTCTGGCGCTTGCCGAAAAAGTTGATGCTGACATCATCCTTGCCACGGACCCCGATGCGGACAGACTCGGTGTATTTGCCAAGGATTCCAAGACCGGCGAGTATAAGGCGTTTACCGGCAATATGAGCGGAACACTCATGTGCGACTATGAGCTTTCGGCACGTAAAGAGCTGGGACTTCTTCCTTCAAACGGTGCAGTCGTAAAGACTATCGTTACATCGAATATGTGTGATGTTGTTGCTGAAAAATACGGATGCACGCTTATCGAAACTCTTACCGGATTCAAATATATCGGTGAGCAGATCAAGCTGTTTGAAGAAGGCAAGAAAGACAATACTTATCTGTTCGGCTATGAGGAGTCATACGGATGCCTTATCGGAACCCACGCAAGAGACAAGGACGCGGTCGCTGCTGTCATGGGCCTTTGCGAAGCCGCTGCTTATAACAAGCTGCAGGGTAAGAGCCTCTGGGACAGAATGATTGAAATGTATGAGGAATACGGATATTTCCGCGAGGGCGCCGTATCCGTTACGATGAAGGGTATTGACGGAGCCGAGAAGATCGCCGCAATCCTTGACAATCTCAGAAAGAATCCCGTAAAGGAGCTTGCGGGAGTCAAGGTTATCGAAGCAAGGGATTACAAGCTTCATACGGTTGAAAATTATGTTACCGGCGAAAAGGGCGTAACAGACCTTCCGGAGTCCAATGTTCTTTACTATGTTCTTGAAGACAATATGTGGTGCTGTGTAAGACCTTCCGGAACAGAGCCCAAGATCAAGTTCTATTACGGGATCAAGGGTAAGGATATGGCTTCGGCCAATGAACTGTACGACAGAATGGGAGAAGCGATCAGGCTTCTCGGATAAATACCGGGCCTTAAACAGTTAAAATATGATCTTTGTTCAGGGCAAATAAATCAGATACGAGGAATTCAGATGATACTAGAAAAGAATGTTACCGCCAAGATACTTGAGATAGCAAGAGACCTGACGCAGCCTACGGAGTACGCGATGCTGCTTCAGGAGATCATTAACGATGCAATGGATATTACCAACTGCGACGGCGGTACGCTCTATATCATGCAGGGTGGCGCACTCGCTTTTATGATCATGATCACCAGATCGAAGAATTTCTGTCTGGGCGGGGACGGGCAGCCTGTCAACCTTCCTCCTGTAGAGCTTAACAGTACATCGGTCTCGGCTTATGTGGCGCGTGAAAAATGCACCAAGAATATTGCGGATGTCTACAATGATGTCGAGTTTAGCTGGGAGGGACCGAAGAAATACGATGCCCTGAACGATTATCATACACAGTCTGAGCTTGTCGTACCGCTCATCAATCATGAGCAGAAAGTCATCGGCGTTCTGCAGCTGATCAATGCCCAGGACGCCGCCGGCAATGTTATGGCATTTTCCGATGAGGAGCAGACGATCGTTGAAGCGATCAGTTCGCTCGCTGCCGTATCATTGTCGAACAGCAACATGATAAACCAGTTGCAGGAGCTTTTGGATTCCATAGCACTTTCATTTACCGATGCGATAGAGACAAGAACCAAATTCAACGCCAATCACACAAGACATGTAACTGAATATTGCCGCGGATTTGCAGATTTTCTGACTGAAAAGGCTGCGACAGGCGGGGACAATATAACCTTAAGCGATAATCAGAAAGCACAGCTCATCATGGCTGCTTCGCTTCATGATATCGGCAAGCTTTCGGTTCCTCTTGACCTGCTCAACAAGAGTGACAGGCTCGATTTCCGCCTCAAGGAGATGCAGACCCGCTGGAAATGGCTTCTGACCGACCTGAAAGTCAAGTATCATTCGGGTATGATAGACGAAGAACAGTACAAGGCCGATGATGCCACTTATCATGAATTCATAGAATATATCGAGAAGGTCAATAAAGCACCTTTCCTTCCCGAGGAAGATATTGAAAAGATAAACAGTATCAATTCGATCGTTTATAATACTTCGGACGGTGACATGATCGATTTTATCACCGACGAAGAAACGCATGAACTGTGTATAAGAAGAGGTACGCTGACTCAGGAAGAGCGCAAACAGGTCGAGAAGCATGGCGTTCATACGTCGCAGAACCTTGAGAAGATCACCTTCGGTGATAAATATGACCGCGTACGCTTTATTGCCGGAGCGCATCATGAGTTCCTGAACGGTTCGGGGTATCCTGCCGGGCTTAAAGCCGAAGATCTTCCCTGCGAAGTCAGGATACTTACTATCATGGACATTTTCGACTCTCTTACGGTTGCCGACAGACCTTACAAGAAGCCTCACGATAAGGCCGGCGCAGTCAGGATATTAAGAGAGATGGTCGGAGAGGGCAAGCTTGATAATAAGCTTGTTGAGCTTGTTGCGGAGTATTTTGAAAAAGCAGAACTTATAGCGTGATCATTGGATGTGCGTCTTAAAAAAAGATTTACCGGAGCATTGGAAAAAACGGTTCTTGGGAGGTTAAGCTTGGAAAATCAGAATAATGTTGTCGATGATGTTCAAAAAAACGGACAGGTGAGTGGAAATACCGAAAAAAACAGCGGAAAACACAGCTTTTTCGACATCTTTAAAAAAACAGACGGGAAAAAGAAAAAGCTTAATGTATGGATATTTATCGTTGCGATCCTGGCTGCGGTATGTGTGTTTTTTATCTCCGAAAAAAACATTCTCAGTTCTCTTGATTTCTGGCTGAGCGATCTGATCCATCAGCCGGACAATAACCCGACACTACCTATCATGATAGTCGGTATCGATGAAAAATCGATAGAAGGGTTGAAAGAAGAATACGGATCAGTGGGCAACTGGCCACGCGATCTGTATGCAAAAGCGATCGAAAACCTGAATACATGCGGTCCTTCTTCACCGTCTGTCATAGCAATGGATATCCTGTTTGATATGGCCAAGGATCCCGAAACGGATCAGGTACTGGCGGATACCTGCGCGAAATACGGTAATGTTGTCACAGGATACCTGTTCAATTTTGAAAGAAAGGTATACGGTGTAGGCGAGATAAATGAGGTCGATGAGGTTGTTTCGGCAGCCTATCCGTATGATGCTTTAAGGAATTCGGCAACACTGGCATTTACCAACAACAGCTCGAGCATAAATGTACGAGGTCTGCACCAAAATAAAAGTGACGATTATCCCAGAAGGATAATACCTTTCATCTATAACCATATGGACGGGACTTATGCGGAATCCTTTTCCCTTGTAACATATAAAGCCTATATGGAAAAGATAGGAAGTCCTTTTGACAGTTCGGATCTGTTCAGTATGTTCAAAGATAACGATCAAAATGTATATTTTACATACACTACCGGAAACTTAACAGAGCGTGTTATGTCTTTTGATTATTATGTGAGCTTTATAGATGCCGTGAATGGCAGTGAAGAACTGCAGATACCTAACGACGATGAGATCGTACTGATCGGTGCCTATGCGGAAGGACTTGAAGATGCTTTCTATACTCCGGCCAACAGAAAAAAGAAGATGAACGGAGTAGAGATACATGCGAACACAATGGAGGCGATCGCGAAGAATACACTTCAGGTGGATGCCAACAATGACTTTGTAAGTGTCCTGTATGCTCTGATCACCGCATGCCTGATAGTTTTTGCATACCTGTCGACATTGCCGATAGCCGGTACTGTAGGGCTGGGCGTTGCAGTGATCGATGAGATCCTTTCGATCATACTCTACAAAAACGGGATTTATCTCAAAACGGTATATCTGATAATCCCGATCATACTTACTTTGGTCGTAGCTGTTATCATGCATTATCTGAGTGCAAAAGCGGCAAAGGACAAGATCAATAACGCCTTTAAGATGTATGTCGCTCCCGAAGTCGTTGATGAAATGGCAGGAAGCGGTAATTTTGAACTGAAGCTGGGCGGACAGACCAAGGATATAGCGGTCCTGTTCATTGATATCCGCGGGTTTACGACGATGTCCGAGGGTCTTGAGCCCGAAGAGGTCGTAAGTATCCTGAATGAATACTTCGGACTTGTTACGGACGCGATCTTCAAGAATAAGGGAACTCTCGATAAGTTCATCGGTGATGCGGCGATGGCTGTATTCAACTCACCGAACGATCTGGACGATTATGAATACAGGGCTGTACATACCGCATGGGATATCGCTCTGGGCTCGCAGGAGCTTGCTGCAAAGCTGCTTGAAACACACGGCAGGACCATCAACTACGGTATCGGCGTAAACTGCGGACCCGCAACAGTCGGAAATATCGGATCTTCATTCCGTATGGATTATACCGCGATCGGTGACACGGTCAATACATCCGCACGTCTTGAAGCCAACGCCAAGGCAGGACAGATACTGATCAGCGAGGCGGTTTACGAAAGAACCAAGGATTGGCTGGAAGTAGAGGATGTAGGTCCTATACCGCTGAAGGGTAAATCAAAGGAGATCAAGATATTCAACGTG
Source organism: Lachnospiraceae bacterium (assembly GCA_024695205.1). GTDB lineage: Bacteria > Bacillota > Clostridia > Lachnospirales > Lachnospiraceae > RUG11977. The sequence continues at coordinate 5,594 of JAILIQ010000194.1, read as the reverse complement.
ATCAAGGTAATTGACAAGCCCGGTTACGTTGAAAGTCAGGTAAAATATAAAAAGTAAATCATTGCAGTTTATGGGAGGGTGTACTTAAGCTATGATGACAAAGTATGATTTTGATGAATACAGCAGAGGAAATGCCGGCACCATGAAGCTCCATATCATTCCGAATTACAAGGAAGCCCAGAAATGGTGCGATCTTGCGAAGGAACTTGATGCTGTTTTCGAATATAATGAGTTCTTTAGTCCGAAGGTCATTGATGATCCGGAACTGTGCAGGCAGATCATCGATATCTATAAGGCTCTTCCGAGAGACAGGAGCATGGATACGCTGCACGGTGCTTTTCTGGATATCGTTGTCAACAGCTCCGATCCCGTGATCCGTGAGAATTCCTACAAACGCTGCCGTCAGAGCATGGAAGTGGCCGAAGAGCTCGGATGCCGTGCCGTTATTTTCCATACCAACTATATAACCGGATTTAAGTCATTCTCATATCGTGAAAAATGGGTATTTGACAATGCCGAATTCTACCACAGGCTGCTTGATGAATTCCCGAGTCTGTCCATATTTGTCGAGAATATGTTTGATGATACTCCGGAATTATTGAAGAAGCTTGCAGTCGAAATGCGTAATGAGGAAAGATTCGGAGTATGCTTTGATATTGCCCATGCTTTCCTCTGGGATTTCCCTCTTGAAGCGTGGATCGAAGAGCTGGGGCCTTATATCAGGCATATTCATGCCAATGACAATATGAAGGATGAAGACTCCCACATGCCGATCGGCGACGGAAGACTTCCCTGGCTGCTCATCAATAACGGCATTTTCAAGCGCAACCGCTGCTCGTTCCTTATTGAGGTGAACGGTATCGACAATGTCCGTAAATCCTATGAATACCTTACCAAGAACCACCTGTATTTCTTTGACAGAAGGCGCAGGACAAGGCTTAAGATAACAGATGACTTAAAACGCGTTCTTGATATGGGCATAAATCTCACGGCCGAACGCAGCTACAGCGCTCTTCTTGACATCATTATCAGTGAAGCGATGAGCCTGACAAGGTGTGAGGCGGGTACGCTCTATATCCTGAAGGATAATAAGCTTCATTTTATGATCATGCGCAATGATCTGATGAACGTATATATGGGCAGGAACGGCGAGAGGGTTGAAATGAATCCTGTCGCACTTGATGAAAAATATGTGTGCGCTTATGCCGCGATACACAAAAAGAGTGTAAATATCAAGGATGTTTACGAGGACAAGAGTTTCGACTGGAAGGGTCCCCGTGAATACGACAAGGTGACCGGTTATCATACACAGTCAATGCTCGTCATACCTCTTATAAACCATGAAGACGAGGTTATCGGTGTACTCCAGCTGATGAACGCAAGGGATGATGACAATGCCGTGTGCGATTTCGGTGAGGATCAGGAGTTTGTAACATTTTCACTTGCATCCCAGGCCGCGATCTCGGTTTCGAATATGAACATGCTGCAGGAACTGAAGGATCTGATGTATTCGTTCGTTTCTTCATTTACGACCGTTATCGATGCCAGAACTCCCTACAATGCAAAGCATACGAAGAATGTCGCAAAGTACTGCGCGGATTTTGTGGATTACTTAAATGGTCTGCACAATATCGGAAAATGCGATTATTATCTGAACGAGGAGATCAAGGAACAGCTTAATCTGGCGGCAATGCTGCATGATGTCGGCAAGGTTGTCATACCTCTTGAAGTTATGAATAAGTCCGACAGACTCTCATCAATGCTTCCCGTGATCAGGATGAGATGGAATTATATCAGACTGATCCTTGAAAACCAGCTTGCTACGGGCAAGATGGATCAGGCCGAATTTGACAGTTTCATGAAGGAATTCGAGGATAATATCAAATTTGTCGAACAGGCCAATGTAGCCGGCTTCCTTGGTGATGATGAGTTTAAGAAGATTGACGAAGTCGCTTCAAGAACATATATGTGGAACGGTGAGAAGGTTCCTTTCCTTACCGAAGACGAAAGAGAAGAGCTTAAGATCCGCAAGGGCACGCTTACGGCAAAAGAACGCGGCATCATCGAGGAGCATGTTGTATATACCGATAAGATCCTTGAAAAGATCACATTTGGCAAGAAATACGATAAAGTCCGCTTCTTCGCCGGAGCTCATCATGAATTTATCAACGGTACGGGATATCCGAATCATCTCAAAGACGAGGAGATACCTCTCGAAGTAAGGATTCTTACCCTTATCGACGTATTTGATTCGCTATCGTCTTCAGACAGGCCTTATCGTAAACAGAGCTCACTAGCGGATACATTTGAGATACTCCGTTCGATGGCTAAAGAAGGAAAGCTTGATGAAGAGCTTGTAGAACTTGCGAGAAACTGCTTCGTAAAGGAATGACCATATAGTACAACAACCCGAAAAGGTTGCAATTTTGATAATTTTATGTTAAAATTATTAAAAATGTAACCTTTTTCGTTTTTTTTTGAATAATATGAGGTCTGCTTATGAAAAGCAATAAAAAAACGCTTATAGCTTTAGCGGCTGTCTGTGTGGCATTGATAGCTGTATTTATCATAGTCATACTTGCAAGAAACAATGCAAGCTACCGGGATATAACCGTATTTAACGCTGAAGGGTCCGTGCTCATCGAAAGAAACGGGAAGTATATAAATGCAACCCGCAATATGAAGCTTAGATCAGGTGATGCCGTCGAAGTAGGTGAAGACTCATTTATGAGACTTTGCGTTGATGATGATAAATATCTTTATGTTGACGCCAATTCAGAGCTCCTGATCAACGCTACCGGAAAAAAAGATAAAAGCAGAACGATCATTGAGATCGCAAAAGGCCAGGTCATTACTGAGGTTCAGAAAAAGATCCCCGATGGTTCGTCACATGAAAACGTTACCCCGAACACAACAATGGCTATCAGGGGAACGATCATAGCCAATTCGGTCAGCTTCGATCAGAGCGGTAATGTTATAACACAGAATATAGTTCTTGAAGGAAGCGCGTTGATCGGTATTTATTCCGAGACCGATTCCGCATCCGGTCTTGCACAGGCAGGAGAAGGACTGAGCTTTGAAAACCGGGTCGACATGAAGAATTTCGGAAAGAAGATCCCGGCTTTCGCCGCTAGTAACATTTCCGTATCACAGCTTGCTTCAAAGGCTGCTTCTCTCGGAGGCAGGGCATCAAGCGAGGTCGATGTGACTGTATTTACCGGTCTGTTCGAGAATATTGTCAGATATGTCGGAAAAGATGCATTAAGCGACAGGCTGGTAAGTGTTCTTGAAGAATTCGGGCCTGAAGGACTATTTGATACGGTTCAAAATGAAGATACACAAAACTCAGAACCTGTTCAGACAGCCGATAATGACCTGCAGAATGACAATACACCTGTTGACAATAAAGAGCCGGATGATACGAACTCTGATGTTGAAACGAAAGAAAATAGTGAAAAAAACGAAAACAGTGAAACAACAGGTGAACCTGAAGTACCCGATGATCATGAGACGGACGCAGGTACCGAAACAGCCGGAGATCTTGGGTTGGATACAGGTTCTGATGCGCCCGGAGATCTTGGGTTGGGTACAGGTTCTGATGCGACCGTAGATCCAGGTACAGGTCCTGATGCAGCCGAAGATCAGGATATAAGCGATACTCCCGAAGTAACCGATGATCAGGAGATGACCGGTGATCCTCAAGTACCGGAAGATACTGATGTAAACGATGATATAGACACAACCGGATCCCCGGAAGACAGGAATGACCAGGAAGAAACCGAAAAAGCCGGAACAGACCAAAAAGAAGATAGTGATGTAAAAGAAACTGAAATAAATGAAGAAATCGAAGAGATAGAAGAAGCGGAAACAACTGTAGAGAATAATGCTCAGGAGAATGCCGGGGTATCGGAACCTTTTGAAGTTCCTGAAGTACCACCTATACACGAACCCGAAGAACCCGGGCAGTTACCGGTTGATCCGGTGCCGGAAGAACCCGTACCGGAAGAACCGGGGCATGAAAACCCTGTGCCGGGACCTGCAGAGCCTGAACCTCCGATACCGCAAGATCCTGTGCCGGGACCTGCAGAGCCTGAACCTCAGATACCGCAGGATCCTGTGCCGGGACCTGCAGAACCTGAACCTGAGTTGCCGGAAGATCCCTTACCGGCAGAACCGGTTCCGGAACCTCCTGTACCGGTAGATCCTGTGCCTGAACCTCCGGTACCTGTGGATCCGTTACCTCAACCTCCTGCTGAGGACCCTGTAACACCGGATCCTGTTACACCTTCTCCGCAGACAGATCCTCCGACTGTTCCCGGGGAAGATCCGACACCTTCGCCCGGTGAGCCGGAAACTCCTGCAGAGAATGTCATAAGGATATCGATCGCAGCCGGTAATACTGCTGCAAACGGAATAACCCTTAAGGATAAAGGCGGATTTGAACCCGGGACCACTGACGGAGTATATACCTGCACAGTAACGGATATCAGTGAACAGATTGAACTTCCCGTATTTTACAGATATCGTGCAAGAACAGGTTCAAATTACAATTACGATTACAGATTCTATGAAGCCGACGGATATATGATCCCGGGCAGTCAGATAAGACGTAATACGATCAGTTACGCGGAATATACCGAGTACTTGAACCGATTTGCCCAAAATGAAGGATCTTCGGACATCCTTACATTAACACCGGTATTTAAGAATGCTGAAATGGATGTTATTGAAGTCTTCATCAACATCAATGCGGGAGATACGGTTGTATTCGAATCGGAAGAGGTAATGAATGAGATCTACATTATCGGAGCCGATGCCATCATCACGAAGGATGCCGTATTTGATACCTTCCGTGTAATGCCCGACGGAACATGTGAGTATTCGAGAAAAGCCCTGTATTATGATTATTATATCGAATACAGTGACGGAAACAGAATGTATCCGTTAGGCTGGAAGAACTGCGCGGGATACGGATACAATATGGTACCCGCTCTCAGGATCGGACAGCAGGATTATTACAATCTGTATAACGGTATAAGGACAACACGCATCGAAAGAGAACCTCATTTATACAGGCTTGTTAATAACAATCTGGCTTCATGGGCACTGATACCTATGGTTGTAAGTGAGCCGGATTATATTGGCAATACGATCGCGGGTACCGCTTCGGGCAGTGCGATCAATGTCGGATCTCTTTCGGGGATCCTGGACAATACTTCAAACGAATCCAACCGGGTATCCGTATATATCAGGGATATCCTTTATACATCGGATCCTCAGAGATTATCTGCCGGAGTATTGAATATCCATAAGTATTATGCGAATAACAGGAATGTTGATTTTGATCCTTCATCTGAGTGCCGCGATATCCTGAATGCAGCAATCATCGACGGTAACGGAGGTAACGAAGGAATTTCTTCAAGAGTTTCAAAAAAACTGCTTATTGAGTTCTATGATACTCATGATAAGGAAAGATACAGACTGATATTTGAGCAGTGAAAAACAACCGATTCGGCAAAATGAGCTACGGGGACGGGGTCAATGGGTCATTTTTCAAAAAATGACCCATTGACCCCGTCCCCGTAGCTCATTTT
>JAILIQ010000255.1 GCA_024695205.1 Lachnospiraceae bacterium | reverse complement strand
ACTTCAAAAAAATCATAAAAAATATATATCGCTACACAGTATAAATATTTTACTATAATATTTCTCTTTTTGCAACTTTTTTTGTTATTTTTAACTGTTTTCCTTAACCTTTTCAAGTTCAAACCAAAACTCGACACCGGTAGTATGATTTATCACCCCGTAAGCCTGATTATGCTGCTCCATGATCGCTTTCACTATAGACAGTCCTATGCCGCTTCCGCCGTATTCTCTGGTCCTTGCTTTATCAACCTTGTAAAATTTATCCCAGATGCTGTCAATGGATTCTTCCGGGATATTGCTTCCGGTATTGAATACCGAGACCCTTACGGTATCCTCTGTCTCCCTGAAGCCGATATCCACGATCTTTTGTCCCGAGGCATAATTCATTGCGTTGCTTATATAATTGGTCACAACCTCCTCGATAAGGCTCTGGTCGGCCCAGACATATATCGGATCGGATTCGTTGAATACAACCTTGATCTCTTTTGACTTCGCCAGAATATCGATCGATGCCGAGATCCCGCGGACCATCATGACGATATCAAAACGTTCAAGATTCAGCTTATTAGAACCGAACTCGATCTCATTGAGGGAAAGGAGTTTCTTGACCATATTGTTCATCTTCCGTGATTCGTCGATGATGACGTCACAGTAGAAGTCCCTGTCCTCGGGATCCTCGTTGACATTGTCCTTCAGTCCTTCCGCGTATCCCTGTATCAGCGCGATCGGAGTTTTCAGCTCATGGGATACATTTGAAAGGAACTCCTTACGCATCTCATCTATCCTGATCTTATGGGCGATATCCTTCTCAAGCTCGATATTGGCGCTCTTAAGCTCCGTGATCGTGCTTTCAAGCTGTTCCGACATCTCGTTGATACTGTTTCCGAGACGTCCGATCTCGTCTTCTCTTTTAGTATCCTCGTAACGGGATTCAAAATCAAGCTTTGCCATCCTGTCCGAAATATCCGCCAGTTCAAGTATAGGCTTCGTAAATGTGCTGCTGAATACCAGCATAACGATCGACCCGATGATAATAGTAAATAACCCGACGATCGCAAAGAATTTACTTGAGATCTTTACGCTCTCCTGAATATTTTCATAACCGGACCTGATAAAGATCAGATACCCGCTGTCAAGGAATCCTACCAGATCGATATACGATGATTCCTGAGCCTTCTCATAGAATCTGTAAACATCATAATGCTGGTCGAGAGTATCAAGGCGTTCCGCAGATTCGCCTCTGTCATCACGCTCTGTTGAATTATTGAAAATATAGAGCTGCAGAGCCCTTCCTATACGGTCAAACCTGTCGTTCCTGAAAATGCTGAAGCTTCCGAAATCATTTACATCGGCGCTGATCGGATACATATATTTAAATCCGACCCTCCCCATAAAAGTATTTATCTCGGAAACGATATAAACGTTTACACTGTATTGGGTCTCGATACGTTCTATCCCGTCATAGTAGTCATCAGCATCCGCATCGGAAAGTGAATTGACAAGCGTGTAACTGTCCTTGATCGAATTTATCTTGCTGCGCAGATAATACTTTTCAAGAAATACCTCGTTAAGTATCCAGCATAAAATGATCAGCAGCGCCATAACGGAGATCAGGATCAGCGTGATCTTAAATTTCAGAGATTTTTTCATAACCGGCCTCAACAATGATCATACATCAAATTTGTATCCCATACCCCATACGGTTTTGATGTAATCACCCTTGTCCTTCATCTTGCTGCGCAGTTTCTTGACATGCGTGTCTATTGTACGGGCATCGCCGTAATAATCATAATTCCAGACATTATTTAAGATCTTGTCACGAGAAAGAGCCACGCCTTTATTTTCAATAAAATAAGTCAGAAGTTCAAATTCCTTACCCGAAAGTTCTATCGGCTCATTGTCTATATATACCTGATGAGCGGCTTTATCAACGCGTATTCCGCCTATTTCGGGTATCTCCTCGGCAAATGCGTTCGACCTTCTCAAGATTGCTTCGACCCTCGCCACAAGGATCTTCGGGCTGAAAGGCTTGGTGATATATTCATCCACGCCAAGCTCAAAGCCGAGAAGTTCGTCACGCTCATCGCTCTTGGCAGTGAGCATGATGATAGGAACCTTCGATTCCTGACGGATCTCGCGGCATACCTGCCATCCGTCAAGCTTCGGCATCATTACATCAAGGATTACAAGTGATATGTCCTTATCGGAAAAGAACATATCAAGTGCCTTCTCACCGTCTTCGGCTTCGATCACAACATAATTGTTCCTGGTAAGAAAGTCTTTGACAAGCTTTCTCATACGGCTTTCATCATCCGCAATAAGCACCTTCAAAAGATCCATTATCCGATTACCTCATGTTCATTAGAAATATTTAAAGAAATGACCTGCAGATCATCGTATCCTCAGATCTCCTACAGCCGATACAGGTATCCCCATCTCTCTCTGGTTAAGCTCGATCTCTTTCATATCAAGCTCCCTTGCGCGGTTCTGCAGACTGGCTTCCTTTTCCGCAAGCTCCTCGGCCCATGCGGAATACTTGTTTTGTACGACTATTTCAGCATCATTGAAATTTAATCCGCCTCTGTAATACCCAATCATAAATATAGCAACGATAACTACAGCAAGCGCAGCTATAATGATATGGCATTTTCTGGTCTTTAATCTGTAATAATCGGCTACAGCTTTCAACTTTCGTTCCTTGGAACGTTCACGGTCGGGATTTTTAGCACCGACTTCTATATTGTCCTTCGCCGCAAGGCTGTCAATCTCAAGCGAAGTCTCATCTCCGACATTATTGGCCGCCTCCGGCTTGTTGGATACTTTCGGAGCATTGATCGACCTGAGCTCTTCTTCCTTGATGATACCTGATCTTATGATCTTGTCA
>JAILIQ010000189.1 GCA_024695205.1 Lachnospiraceae bacterium | reverse complement strand
TCCACATATCTTCGTAAAGTCAGGATATCCTTGCCTGTTCCGGCTCCGTAATCACTGACATATTCCGGCATCAGGCTTTCCATCAGGGCATATTCCACTTCTTCATTCGGAAGCCCCAGCGTATAAAATTCACCGGTTTTGTCGTAATCAATTATCGTCAGATAACCTGTCTGATACAGCAGCGGCACAAAATCGGCGCTGTCGGCCCTGTAATCAGCCAGCAGACGTTCATTTGCATAGATGGTTTTATCCGTCAGTCTCTTTACATCAAAACAGCTGTCCTTCAGTTTTTTCACCAGGAACGAAGGTGTTCCGGTCTCAAACCAGTACGCTCCGAATTTCCGTTTTTTCAGTGCTGTCAGCACGCTGTAAGGATTGTAGACTTTCAAATGGGTATCAGACGAAAAACAATAACCGTCATACATTCTCTTCAGCCTCATCAGGCACTCCTGCGCTCCAACCCCGTACTGTTCTGCCAGGGTATTCAGTTCAATCCCGAAATTCGTGGTTATCTCATCCTCCGTCAATCCGCACACATTTGCATAATCCGAATCCGCGGAAATATCCTCAAGATTGTTCAGATCACTGAAAATACTGACTTTATCAAACTTTGTCACACCGGTGATCAGGGAAAACTGGATATACTCATCAAGCCCCTTAAGCACACTGAAAAAGCTCTTAAATACAGCTCTGTTATGCTCTTTCAGTTCCGGATCGTCCAGAGTATCGAGCAGCGGTTTATCATATTCATCCACAAGGATAACGCTTCTGAGCCCTGTGACCTCATATGCTTTTTTCAGAAGCAGCTGGAATCTTTCCGCCAGATTGTCCCCTTCGCGGAAGGTACCGTATTTATTTTCCCAGTTTCTCAAATGAAAATCGATGGTTCCTTCAAGTGCATCGCCCGCTCTGTAATCAGCACCGTTAAAATCAAAATAGAAGACCTGATATTCCCTCCACGGATCAGGATTTTCCTTCTCCATGTCCGCTATTTTCAAACCTGAGAACAGTTCCTTTTTTCCTTCCCAGTATGCCTTGATGGTTGACAGCAGCAGACTCTTTCCAAACCTCCTCGGTCTGCACAGAAAATACGGGACATTATTATGGACAAGACGATATATATGATCCGTTTTGTCAACGTAAATAAACCCTTCTGTTATCAGCTTTTCAAAGCTTTGAATCCCAACCGGCAGTTTTCGTTCAGCCATCTGCATCTCCCCCGCCACATACTGTCCGAAATTTTTTTCCAACCCGGCTCACAGCCGTGATTCTGACAGTCTACCAATTCACTGATCCGTCCTCTTCCCATACACCTTCGCGCACAGCCCGATCACCTGCATGATCTCGCTCTGCGAAAGTGTCGGAAATTCTATCCTTAAGTCCCTGTACAGTCCGTCAAATACCCTGCCGTCACGCTCCTTCTCGTAGGCTCTTATCGCCTTTACCGCGGCCGCGGCAAGCAGTTCCAGTCTTATGCTTTCGTCCCACATATCCGTAAACTTCACCCTCTCACTTCGATCCTCGGGCCGCCGCTTCCTTCCACATAGTCCTTCGTGATGAAAACGCGGCCGATCGTTGAATCCTTCGGTATCTCGTACATTATGTCAAGCATGAATTCTTCGATAATGGAGCGCAGTCCGCGGGCTCCGGTCTGCTTTTCAAGTGATTTTTGGGCGATCGCCTCAAGAGCGCCCTCGTCAAACTGCAGATCGACCTCATCAAGGGCAAGCAGCTTCTGATACTGCTTCAGGATCGCATTTCTCGGATCGCGCATGATCTTGACAAGCATTTCCGCATCCAGTCCGTGCAAAGGACAGATAACGGGCAGTCTGCCCAGAAATTCCGGGATCATTCCGTACTCGCGCAGATCCTCGTTCGAGGTATGTTCGAGAATATTCGGTTCCTTGTCGAATTTATCCTTCAGATCGGCATTAAAACCTATTCCCGACTGCTTTGTCAGCCTTCTCTTAATGATGTCTTCAAGGTCCGGAAATGCTCCGCCGCAGATGAACAGAATATTTCTCGTATCCATCTGGACCATCGGAACCAGCGCATTCTTGCTGCTTGCGCCCACCGGAACGTCTATCTTCGCGCCTTCAAGGATCTTTAAAAGTCCCTGCTGAACAGACTCACCGCTCACGTCACGGTTGGTCACGTTCTTTTTCTTGGCGATCTTGTCGATCTCGTCAATAAATACAATACCGCTCTCCGCCCTCTCGACATCATTGTCCGCAGCCTTAAGAAGCTTCGAGAGCACGCTTTCAACGTCATCGCCGATATATCCGGCCTCGGTCAGAGTCGTCGCGTCCGTGATCGCAAGCGGCACATTGAGGAGCCTTGCAAGTGTCTGTACAATGTAGGTCTTCCCGCATCCGGTCGGTCCGATCATAAGGATATTGGATTTGTCGATCTGGATATCCCCTGTCGCATCCTTTGTTACGCGCTTATAGTGGTTGTAAACGGCAACCGAAATGATCTTCTTCGCCCTTTCCTGCCCGATCACATATTCATCGAGCTGCGCCTTGATCTTATGGGGCGGCGGAAGACGTCTGAAATCAAGGGCCGGTGCTTCAGCTTCGCCATTGTTTCCGGCGTTGTTATTGCCGTTACCGGTTCCGTTTTCGGTTCCGTTGCTTCCGTTACCACCGGAGTTTCCGTTCGCAGGACCGTTACCTCCGCCCTTTGTGTTATCGCTCTGAGCGCCGTTGCCGCCGTTCTGCGCGTTATTTCCCGAACCGTTGCCGTTTTGCCCGTTCTCGTCGCTCCGCTTCTTTATCCGCTGCGAATTCGGGATCCCGTTCATAAGATCCATGTTCATATACGGATTCATCATAAACGGATCGAAGCCCATCCCGAAATTCGGGTTATTGCCCATATCTGCGGGCTTTCCGCCCATATTCATCATATCAAATGTGCGCTGCAGGCAGTCCGTGCAGACATACAGTCCGCCGTACATCCTGATCATGCGCCCTGCCTGCGATTCGGTGCGGTGGCACGCCGCACACACTTTTTCATAATTGTCGTCTCTGTTGTTATCTGACATATAATTCCTCTCTCCTTCACCGGCCCATCAATATGCATTTTTATTAATGAACCCTTTGAACACCGTCAAAAACAGTATCTTGATATCCAGCCACATCGACCAGTTCTCTATATAATACAGATCGTGCTCGATCCTCCTCTTGATTGAGGTGTCTCCTCTGTAGCCGTTGATCTGCGCCCAGCCGGTCATGCCGGGGCGGACCTGATGCTTGATCATATAACGCGGGATCTCCTCCCTGAATTTCTCAACAAACTGCGGTCTTTCGGGCCTCGGGCCGACCAGGCTCATGTTGCCCAGAAGCACATTGAACAGCTGCGGCGTCTCATCAAGCGAGGTCTTGCGAATAAACCGCCCGATCGGTGTGATCCTTGAATCGCGGCGCGTCGTCCACTCGTCCTTTTCCTTCTCGGGGTCCTCGACATACATCGAGCGGAATTTGAACATCTTGAACTCCCTGCCGTGTTTGCCGACCCTGACCTGTGAAAAGATTATCGGGCCCTTGCTCGTACATTTGATGATGATCGCGATCACGATCATCGGTATCGCAAATACAGCGAGCGCCAGGAGCGCCCCGACTATGTCAAATACCCTTTTTACGACGATATTCGCCGTATTGGTGAGCGGCACGTTTCGAATATTGATGACCGGAAGCCCGTACAGATCCTCAATGTAGGGCACGGTCGAGATCATGTTGCCGTAATCCGGTATAAACTTCGTATGAATACCCGATTTTTCGCAAATATCGACGATCCTCTCGAGCTTCTCGTATTTGTCGATCCCGAGCGCAATGACGATCTCGTCAAAATCATTATTTTCAATATATTCGTCAAGCTCGATAATAGGCGCGAGCACCTCAACTCCCTTGTAACGCGTACCCGCAGCCATCGAGTCCGCCAGGATGCCGTAGAGCTTGTATCCCCATTCGGGATTCGCCTTGACCCTGTCAATGAAGCCCTCCGTGGTGTGGCTGTAGCCGACTATCAACACATGCTTAAGATTCCGGCCCCGGCGGCGTATGAATTTCAGTATCCTTGAAAGGATGATCCTGAATGCGGCTCCGAAAAACAGGTTCAATCCGCCGAATATCGCATAGAACGCACGGGAGATATCCGCTATTTTCAAAATATAGATAAGGAACGCGAAGTAGAATATCCCGAGCACGTTGCCGTTCACAAGGGTTGCGAGCGTACGCAGCAGCGAATGCGTGCGTTTCGGCTTGTACATTCCCAGCATATTGTAAATGATCAGGTAGCCGGGCACCAGGAAGATCACGTTCTGGCTGTACTGTGTGAAATTAAGGAATCCTTCCCCCTGCGCGAGGGCGAACACCGGGAACAGCCTGGGCAGCCAGTAGAAACGCAAAGGATACGCAAGAAAATAAGCAGCTACTATCAGCGCTGCGTCTATCACGATATGAAGTTTATTTAATGTATTCTGATTATCCTTTATCACTCGCGATCCCTCGGTTTTGTGTATGTTCTCTGTCTACATTTTCGGTCTTTGAGTTTCGTGTATGTTCTCTGTCTACATTTTCGGTCTTTGAGTTTCGTGTGCATTTTCAGTGATCAACCATGGTTGCATACACGGATGAATACTTACTCAATTCCAGTGTACATTCTACAATAATCTCCCAAAATTAACAACTCATTTCACCAATTCTTACTTTTTTTTTCACATTTTGAACACAATTTGAGATTAATATTGGTCTCGGAAAGTTGAGCAAGAGACGTTGAGGAGACCGGATTTTCACATGATGCATGCTTGCAACGATCAAGCCTATCCGCACATGATGCGTGCTTGCAACGATCAAGCCTATCCGCACATGATGTGTGCTTGCAACGATCAAGCCTATCCGCACATGATGCGGGGATCGATGAAACCGGATTTCCGATACGCATTGCCTGCATATATCAGGAGGTACAGAAATGAACGACAATATTTATGATGAGAACAATCTCAACATTGAGAACGGAACTTCTCAAAACACCAATGAAAACGCAAACGACGGTTACGAAGTCGAAGAACTTCTACCGGAAGGAATGGAGGTAACGGAAGGAATGGAGGTAACTGAGATAACCGAGGCGCCTGCAGTCCAGGAGATTATCGAGGGCACAGCAGCTACATCACCTCAGTCAGAGGTTGTCGCACACGACACCCGTTACGACAAATATGCTTCTCCCGCCGGCGCAGGTCTTACATTCAACGGACGCAGAGCCAATTTTAATCCCTACACAGGTGAGCGTTTGAACGCATCATATGAACAACCTGCCACTACAGCAACCGGTGCTTCCCGCAGCGCAGCCGCCGGCAGCACTGCATATTCCGCAGTTCCCGGTTATACTCCCGCTGCAGCAGCCCGTTCCGCAGAATTCACCAACAATCCCGCAGCAGCCGATGCTTCTTGTAGCGCAGCAACCGGCAACGCCGCATATTCCGCAGTTCCCGGTTATGCACCTGCGGCAGCCCGTTCGGAAGAATATACCGACATATCCGCGTCCCACACCGCAACACCCGAATTTACCTACGGTTCCGGCGCTCCTGTACAGATCGAGACACCTCAGAGCACTTATGTTTCTTCCTACGGCACCATTTACAAAGGCAAGGATTCCGAAGCCGGACGTAAGAAACGCCGCATGCCCGCATGGCTGAAGGTCATCCTTTCGGCGGCGGCCTTCGGTATCATAGCAGCAGCCGTATTTATCGGGACCAACAAGCTTTACGATAAGCTGACTCCTTCCGATACTCCTACAGTCAATCAGGACTCGGCATCCGGAAAACGCAACATTATCAATCCTGTAGGCAAGAACAGTGACGATAGCTCCGATAACACCGATGCTTCCGTATCGCAGGTCAAAAAAGGCGACAATGACGGCACTGTAGCCTCGGCACAGATCCTTACCGGCAATGAATCCACCTACACCGATGTTTCGGCGGTTGTTGAAAATTCGCTTCCTTCGATAGTTCAGATCAACTGCACATTTAATACACAGAGCTTTTTCGGCACCTATCGTTCGACCGGCGCCGGCTCGGGAATCATCATCGGACAGACAGATACCGAGCTTATGATCGCTACCAACAATCACGTAGTTGAAAATGCACTTGATGTCAAGGTCACCTTCAATGACGGCACCGATGCTGAAGCTGTTGTCAAGGGAACCGATGCTTCCGCAGATCTGGCGGTTGTTGCGGTTGACATTTCCGAGCTCAGCAGCGATACGATCAATAATATCAAAGTTGCGATCATCGGTGATTCCGACAGCGTTAAGGTCGGCCAGATGGCGATCGCGATCGGCAACGCCCTCGGTTACGGAACTTCAACAACAGTCGGATATATCAGCGCCAAGGATCGTGAAGTCGAAGTTGACGGCAGAAAGATGACCCTGCTCCAGACGGATGCGGCTATCAACCCCGGCAACAGCGGCGGCGCCCTGCTCAACATCAAAGGCGAAGTGATCGGTATCAACAATGTAAAATACGCTTCCGCAGAGGTTGAAGGCATGGGATTTGCGATCCCGATCTCACGTGCGGTCGATATCCTCAACGAACTTGCATCCCGCGAAGTCCTGAAGGACAACGAAAAGGGCTATTTGGGCGTCAAGATGCAGACCGTTACCTCTGATTTCGCAACTGCATACGGCTGGCCCGAAGGCGTATATGTAAATACAGTCATTGAAGGCTCCGCAGCCGAGAAGGCAGGCATCCTTTCAGGCGATATCATTACGAAATTAAATGGTATCACTGTTCAGACCACTACAGACCTGCGCAACGAGATCACCTCTTACAAGGTCGGTACCGAAGTGACCATCACGCTGCAGCGTCTCAACAGAGGCCGCTTTACCGAGATGGAAGTCAAAGTAACCCTCGGCGCCAACCCCGAATATTCTGACTGATAAATGCTTACCATCCCTTTCATATAGTGTGGCAAAACCCCGCAGTCGTCCGTTACTGCGGGGTTTTGTTTGGGGCCAGGTGAGCTATGGGGCCGGGTG
>JAILIQ010000165.1 GCA_024695205.1 Lachnospiraceae bacterium | reverse complement strand
GACCCGGCTGGTCGCATACCGCAAATAACACACTGTCCTTACCGGACATATATTTTAACCCGAGCTTCAGCGACTCCGAGATCCCAAGCTCCGGTCTTTTGTTTTCTACCGCTGCGATCCCTTTTTCGGCGGCATATCGGGCTATTTCGTCATAACCTGTCACTATTACGATATCCGCCTGCAGTCTTCGCAGACTTGTACCGCAGGATGACAGGCTGCAGGCCGTATAACCGTCAGCCACCGGACAATCCGCTGTCAGGGTATCATCTGAACAATCCAATGCTACAGTACTGCCGGTTAAATCTTCCTCACACGAGGAATTGTCGGTTTTAGCGGTTATGGCAATGTATGCGGCATCTACGGCATATTCAAACATCCTCTTTCCGTTTATCGGTTCAAGCAGTTTGTTTGAACCGTAGCGCCTGCTTTCGCCGGCTGCGAGAAGCACGATCCCTGTGTTGTTCCTCCGGCGCTCAAACCTGCTTACCGCCTCAAGCGCACCCCCGCCGATCGCACGTGCTTTATCGGAAACGGTAAAGCAATGCTCCCTCTCGCATCTGGGATCGATATCACCGCATTTCATGCCGCTAAAAACCTGTACACCCTCCTGCAGCAAACCTCTTATGATCCCTGTGATATTTGCATATACCGTCTTTTCGTATCTTTCATTTTCTTGAAGCTTCCCTGTTTCTTCGATCGCTGCGGGATCATCGGTAGTCTCACAAATGACCTTTGCAACAGCCTCACCGGCCTCAACGCGATCTGCGATGTTTTTTAAAGGCACAAACCTGCCGTCGGCCGTTGCTCTTATGATCCTTTCGGTCGTATAGCCTCCGATATCGCCGGGCACACCGGTATTCGGTATAGCACTTCCGTTGTAGATCAGTTTTCCGAGATAATGTCCGCGTTTGGTTTCGATCACGCAGTGACAGTCAACACCCGCAGTAAATCCGGGACCCACTCCTATCACGAGCGGTGCATCGGTAATCGCGGTCCCGAGGTTTTTCTTGGCGATTATCGCGTCGATGATCACATCCGGCTTGAAATATTTTGCAACAGCGGCTTCCGGATCCGCAACTACCGCTATTTTCCCTGCACTGATACATTTACCTGCTTTTTCACAGATTGTGGCGGGGCTGTGTTCGTTATCACGCAGATCAGAAACAGCGCAGTCCATGGTTGTATTCTCTATTCTACCGCAGTAGACGGCCTCGATCTCCTCCACAACAGCGCTTCCCTCATAGATCGCCCGTGAGAATGAAACCGTTCTGCGTACCGCCGTCGGGACTTCAATATCAGTCATCAGAAGCTCATAACCGCATCTGTGTAATCTGCAGGCAATTCCGGTCGCCAGATCCCCGGCACCCTTTATCAGTATTCGCATTATCGTTTATGGATCCGGCATCGATCACCGACCGGATCATCTCCCTTCCGTTCATTATATTCCCAAAGGGGAACGTTCCGGGAAACGGTGATTTTATCAGCGTTTCCTTAGGGCAGAAGCAGTCATTGGATCCTGACCGCGATGCCCTTTACGGCTGCCCCGGCATATACCTCCCATCCGGTCAGCTCCGCGAGTTTTCCAGCATTTGAAATATCCTCACTGCAAAGAAATACGTCCCTGTCATTTTCATCCATCTCTTCCGACCGGTTTACAAACACCTGCAGCCTGCCGGTTCCGAATTTATCTTTCTCTGCTTTCAACACTTTGGCAAGATTTTGAGGGGTGACGGTTTCGTGCACGTCAACTCCGGCGATCGATGCAAATATCTCCGGTCTGTGTACAGCATCACAAATCCGCTTATCAAAGCCCTCTGCCCCGACCACGACGATCACATGCTCACAGCCTTCCGGTATCACCGGTTCCCGGTCATTATGCGCCTTCACAGGCATATGTTTTGCCCCGTCGGCTTCAACCAGGATATATGTATTTTCACCGGTTGCGCTCCTGATGATATCGATCGGAAAAGAGACGAGTTTGGCCGGATTTTCGGGATCGGTCACACCCACACATACCGCCAGACCGGTATTCTCCGATAAAAAAGCAAGGAGCTTTGGCCGTACTTCCTGACTGCCTGCTTGCGCGCCGCAGTCAATATCTTTACTTATGTCCGGATCAGCCGCATCAAATACAGGCATATCCGCAGGTCTCATAATATGTGTCGTCGTACAGACGATGACATTATTGTACTGCAGCCTCTCAGCAGCATCCCCTGCTGTCTTCCGATCATCGGGGATCGCTTTTCCCGTAAGCTCCGCGGCAAGCCTTTTTATGAGAGATGTCTTCCCGCCGGAACCTGTAAATGCCGTAATTCCCGGCTTTATATCCAAAATATCAGCAATCATCCCGTCGCCCTCTGTTTTGAAACGATCTCGCTTATAACTTGTCTTCCCTGTTTCCGGGTCAGTCCGGGTCAACCTGCAGATCCTCAACATCCATGACCTTAAACCCGTTTTCTGCGAGCATTGATGCAAATATTCCGGATCCATCGATCAGTTTTCCCGAAAACGTGCCGTCATACACCTGTTTTACCCCGCAGGAAGGGCTTCTTGACTGCAATATCGCAAGATCGATCTTTTCCTTTTTTGCGATCGCAACACACTCCCCGGCACCTTTTCTGAATTCACTGTCCCTAATCTCGCCTTTTGCGCTCATGATCTTTCCGTTTACGATCTCGCAAGGAGTTCTCGGTGTAGGCAGACCACCCGCAACCTCCGGACAGACCGGGATCACTTCATGGCCTTCGGTGAATTTGAGCAGTTTTTCGCTGTAATTGTTTCCGCCGTTGTATTTACAATTCTGTCCCATCAGACATGCGCTGACCATTATCTTCATATCTGCTGTCCCTGCCTTTTCGTTATTGTTCTGCCTTGGCGGATGCCTGTGCATTCAAGGCGACCTTAAGCGCCGCTACCCCGCAGCATATCGCAAATGCGACTATATCCGCGGCCACGATCGTAGAACCTGTCGGAGTGCCCGCAAGTATCGAGATCAGCATTCCGAGCAATGCGCAGACCACCGAAAAGACCGCGGAAAACACGGTTACTTTTTTGTAGCTTCCGAACAGTCTCATTGCCGAAAGCGCTGGAAAGATCACAAGCGCCGAGATCAGCAGGGAACCGACCAGATTCATGGCAAGAACGATGATCACTGCGACAATGACCGCGATCAGAAGGTTGTAAAATCCTGCGTTTGTTCCGGCGGAGCGTGCAAAATTCTCGTCAAATGATACTGCAAATATCTTGTTATAGAACATCACAAATATAACGATGACAGCTGTCGAAAGCCACAGACAAAGCCAGACATCTTTCTTTGAAAGTGTAAGGATCGATGTGGAGCCGAACAGCGTACTACACACGTCTCCTGCCAGATTTGAAGAGGTCGAAAATATATTCATCAGCAGATATCCGAATGCCATTGCTCCCACCGATACTACGGCGATCGCTGCGTCGCCTTTGATCCTGGTATTCTGTCCCGTACGAAGGAGCAGTATCGCGCATATCACGGTTACCGGAAGCACAAGCAGCATCTGATTGGTCAGTTTTAACACAGAGGCGATCGCGATCGCACCAAAGGCAACATGCGACAGCCCGTCTCCGATAAACGAGAATCTCTTCAGGACCAGCGTAACGCCGAGCAGTGACGAACAAAGTGAGATCAGTGCACCTACGATCACCGCATATCTTACAAACGGATAGGACAGATATTCTGCAAGTTTTGTTATCATTTATTGCCTCCGTGACATGAGCTATGCTCGTTTTTTGAGGAATTTTACCGAAGACAGCCTCCTTAGTGTCTGGTTTTCGGACCGTCTGCCTGGAATTTTGGCTTACCGGTCACATGCATATTCCGCCTTTTTGACGGAGCATAAAGAATTTGCCGGGCTTGCTGTTCATGTATTCATCTGCGGTCCCGAAGAAATATTTTGCTCCGAGATGCAGCACATGACTTGCATACATTGTAGCCGCTTTTATATCGTGTGAAACCATGATGATCGTTATACCTTCGCCGTTCAGCCTGTTGATCAGATCATACATTTCCTGCGTCACCTTCGGGTCAAGTCCCGAGACGGGCTCATCAAGCAGCAGAAGCTTCTGTGTTGCGCACAATGCACGCGCCAGCAGGACTCTCTGTTGCTGGCCTCCCGACAGTTCCCTGTAATTCCTGCCTGCCAGCTCACTGATGCCCATTCGTTCCATATTGGCATCCGCCAATGCTTTCTCCTGTTTGTTATAAAACGGCCTGAACCCGCATCGTCCCTGACATCCCGACAAAACGATCTCGCGTACCGATGCCGGAAAGTCCCTCTGGACGATCGTCTGCTGGGGAAGATAGCCTATCCCGCTGTTGCCCGCATCCTTACTGAAAGTAATCTTTCCGCTGACAGGCTCCTGCAGTCCGAGAAGCGTCTTCATAAGGGTAGATTTTCCCGAACCGTTCTCTCCGACAATACACAGATAGTCACCTTCATTGACCGTAAAATTGATATCCTTTTCAACCGCTACCCCGTCGTACCCGACGCTAAGGTTTTCCACCGTTATCAGACTCATGTTTTCCTTCCCGTCAGACTGTCCCAAAACCTTTCCACCCGACTCACAGCCGTGATTCGGACAGTCTTCCCTTATTTCAGTGATTTTTCAAGCACCTTCAGATTATTTTCCATTATTGAAATATAAGTCACGCCGTCCGAAATATCTTTCTGCGTAACCGACTGCATCGAATCAAGCGTCAGGATCTCCTGATCCCTGCTTTTTGTGTTGTCTCTTACAGTTTCGGCGATCCGGCCGTCACTGCCGTCTATTGTCAGAATGACCGGCAGCTCAAGCTCATTTACCTTTCCCGCCAGAAAGATCACGGTCTCAAAGCTCGCTTCGGTTTCTGCGGAACATCCCGTAAAAGCCGCATAGTAATCCAGTCCGTAATCTTCCGTAAGATACCTGAAAGGAAAACGGTCTCCGAAAAGCAAAGTCTTTACGGACCCTTTTGCCGCTTCGCCGAACCGTTCATCAAGCGCTTCAAGTTTTTCCCTGTAATTTTTTGCGTTGGAACGGTAATGATCCGCATTGGCGGGATCGAGTCCGGAAAGCGCTTCGGCTATTTTATCACAGATCACCGAAGCATTCCTTAATGACAGCCAGACATGCTCGTCATATTCGACCCGGGCATCATGCTGAGATTCTCCTGCTTCTTCGTCTCCTGCATTCCGGTAAGACTCTCCGGTATGTTCATCTTCTTCAGCCTGCATCCCCTCAACGGTCTCTTCCTCTTTTACCCTGTCAGCAAGTATATCCATTAGGTTCAGCACGACCATATCCTTATTGACCGCTTCCTTAAGAGCATCATCGGCCCACTCATCGGATTCGCCGCCGACATAAATGAACAGGTCACAGTCCGATATCCTGATTATATCGTCAACCGCAGGCTGGTAACTGTGCAGATCCACTCCGTTTTCCATCAGGAGTGTGATATCCGCATCCCCGGCTCTGTCCCCGAGTATCTGTCTTACCCAGTCATATTCGGGAAATATCGTGGTTACGATCCTGAGCTTTTCTCCTTCCGGGCGGTTTGGGCCGCCCGCCGTGCATCCGCACAAAATAGCTGCGCTTATCAATGCGATGATAAGCCATTTGTATGATTTTCTTAACATATGAGACCTTTTCCGTTCTGTCAAATAATGTTATTCCGTTACCGGATCCGCATCTTCCGCCTTTTCCTCACAGTCGCTGCAGATTCCGTACAATACCGTCCTCATCGGATTGAGCCTGAATTCATGCTCATTTTTCAGATGTCCCTGCATCTCTTCAAGCTCTTCGCAATGGAGATGTATCAGTTTTCCGCATTTTTCGCACTTGCAATGAAAACATACATCCCTGTCATGCTCCTCGTCGCCGGCGACGTACTCAAAACATGCCGGGGATCCGGCATCAATGTTGTATTTGGTCACAAGCCCCTCATCCACCATCTTTTCAAGCTGGCGATAGATCGTGGCAACCCCGATCGAAGCACCCTTTCTCTCAAAATAGGTCCGTATATCACCGACGGTGATATGCTCTCCCTGAACCGAGATCAGATATTCAAGAAGCTCTTCCCTCTGCTTGGTCTTGTACATACTCTTATTATTCACGCCTGTTTCCTCCGTATTTCATCAAATACAGGGTCCAAAATTGAGAACTGTTATCATTTTTAATTTGATAACAGTTCTCAATTTTAGACCCTGTATGCGATTTTGTCAAGAAATATTAATTATTTTCGTTCTCGGTGTCCTGTCCGGGCATCGTTTTGAAGCCGCCCTTGTTACCTTTCCTCTCGAAGCCCCCGGAGGGAACGTTTTCACCATCCTGTCCGTTCCTGTCAAAGCCTCCGAACCAGCCGTTTTCTCCTTCCTGCCCGTTTCTTTCGAAGCCTCCGAACCAGCCGTTTTCTCCTTCCTGCCCGTTCCTGTCAAAGCCTCCGAACCAACCGTTTTCACCGTCCTGCCCGTTTCTTTCGAAGCCTCCGAACCAGCCGTTTTCACCTTCCTGTCCGTTTCCTTCGAAATTGCCGGGTCCTCCGAAGCCTCCCATCATATCGGGACCGGAGACGCCGCTGTTATTGTTCAGGACCACTTCGTCCGATACATAATAATCGCCGTCATAGTCGATACCGGCTTCGCCGCCGAAGGATGCACTGTTGATAGTGATCGTACCGGCGATCAGGTTAATGTCCTGATTGGAATCAAGGCCGTCGCTGCGACTGTTGATATTTATATTCCCGCCGAGTATATTGATCGCAAATCTCAGCTCATTTGCATAGGTTTTATCGGAGTTTGCGGCATTTACCGCGTCATCCTGTGCGTTGATATCAATATCTCCGGAGCAGATATTCACAATAGTGCCCTCAAGACCCTCTTTACAGCTTGTGATAACGATCTTCGGTCCTTCACCGTTCTCATTTCCGACAGTAAGTATCCTGTCGGCATGGATCGCGTCATCACCTGCGGAAACGGTTATCGTACCGCTAAGGATAGTAAGATCCCGTCCTGCGTTAAATGCATCATTGGCAGCGGTGACCGTAATATCCGGCCCGTCGATGACAAGTACCGTCCCCTCTTCATCTCCGCTCTTGATCCCGTTCTTGCAGGACGACGCATTGATGTTGAGCTTTCCCGATCCGGTAATATAAACATCTGCCCCGTCCTTAACCTTGATCGCCGCTCCGTCAAATGCTTCCGCGATTTCCGTATCGGCTGACTCCTCATCGGACGGATCTTCGGCATCGGTTAAGTTAACCTCTCCTTCGATAACAAGTCTGACCTCACTGCCCTTATTTAAGGATACCGTTGCGCCTGTTTTGCTTGTAAGATCAAGATCTTTCAGGATCAGCACTACTCCTGTAGTGTCTTTTTTTACCGTGATATTTCCGTCCGAACATGTTCCGGAAACAATATAAGTTCCGGGCTCTGAGATCTTAACTTCATTGTTTTTGTCTGACATGACCGTCGTGACTGCATTTGCGGTATCTGTCTTCAGTGTCTGTGCGTTGCCTGTCACTTCTCCGGTAATTATTTCCGAGGGATTTTCGGCTATGGTCACATTACTCTGGCCAGCATTCTGTCCCTGTCCGCCAAAACCGCCTCTGAAGCCCCTGTTGCCGAATCCGCCTGCCTGGGGAGCCTCCTGCCCGTTCGCTCCTTCCGTACCGGTTCCGGGTTCTGTGCGGCTCATTCCTTCTCTTCCGGTTGCAGGTTCTGAGCTGTTTATTCCTTCTCTTCCGGCTCCCTGTTCTGCACCGTTTTCTCCTTCTTTTCCGGCCCCGTTTTTTTCTGTGGCGGATGCGTTTTCTTCCGCTTCCGTGGCCTGCTGTTCTGTCAGTTCCTGCTGCGCGTTGTGGTGTCCCAGCCACTTCGTTCCCGCGTAAGCCGCTATTCCAAAGGTGGACAGACCCACGATCACGGCTGCCGTTATCCCTGTTATTTTCATCAGTTTCGTATTCATATGATTACCTCCCGGTCGTATTATTGTTCTTTTGTTATACTGCAGACTGTCCGAAAAACTTTCCCGGCTCACTGCCGTGATTCGGTGAAAATTACCTCAAAAAACACTGGCTCTGCCTGTTTTGGAGGAATTTTACCGAAGACTGCTCCCTGTGTAGCTGATTTTCGGACAGTCTCACTGGGGAAACGGATCGTATCTGTCCCCGTGTTGTGAATCCATGATAAACCGGATCTGTGAAGTCTGTGTGTAAAGGTTGTGAAAAAAGTGTGTTTTTACGCAAGGAGTGTTTTTTATCTGTTGTCACAGGGGTCAAAATGTGGTAAATTAAGTATATAAAAACGATATTGGCCTCGCTTTGCTCAAGGAGGGTCGGAGCATGAATAATACCGGAAAGAGTGTTACCAGAGTCGATGCCTTTGATAAAGTCACCGGCAGAACGAAATATTATGAAGACCTGATCCCGAAAGGAACTTTGTATGCCCGCATCAGGCACTCCGAGATCGCGCACGGATTCGTAAAGTCTGTTGATACCTCCGCAGCCGAAGCAATAGAAGGCGTCGTACGTGTTCTTACCTGCTTTGACGTTCCGGACATCCCGTTCCCCACGGCAGGTCATCCCTGGTCAATGGATCCTTCTCATCAGGACACCGCGGACCGCAAGCTTCTCAACCGCCATGTACGTTACTACGGTGATGATGTTGCTGTTGTCATTGCCGAAAATGAAGTTGCCGCGATACAGGGTGTCAGATCTCTGAAAATCGAATACGAAGAGCTTCCTTTCGTACTTGATGTGCAGGAAGCCTTAAAAGAAGGCGCTCCGCAGATCCACGAAAATTGCCCCGGAAATCTTTTAAAACATACTTCCGCAAAGGGCGGCAATTACGAAGAAGCCATCAAAGATCCCTATCTTATCAAGATTGAGGGCTGGTATGAGACCCCGACCGTTCAGCATTGTCATATAGAAAACCACGGCTGTTTCGCCTATGAAGAAAACGGCCGCATTGTCTGTGTAGCTTCCACCCAGATCCCGCATATCGTAAGACGTGTCTGCGGACAGGCGCTCGGACGTCCCTGGGCTGACATCCGTATCATCAAACCTTATATCGGCGGCGGGTTCGGCAACAAGCAGGATGCCCTGTACGAGCCCCTGTGCTGCTGGTGTACTACAATGGTAGGCGGGCGTCCCGTAAGGATCGACTGCTCGCGCGAAGAGACCTTTGTTTCCAACCGTGTACGCCATGCGATACGTTTCCATATCGTTACATGGCTCACCAAAGACGCTAAGATAGCGGCACGTAAGGTTGAAGTCTTCTCCAATCAGGGAGCTTACGCTTCCCATGGTCATTCCATCGCTGCAAAGGCAATGGGTTCATTTGCGCAGCACTATCCCTGCCCGGACTGGGAGAGCGACAGCTATACCGCATATACCAACCGTCCGGCTGCAGGCGCCATGCGAGGCTACGGAATGCCGCAGGCTTCATTTGCCGACGAGAGCAATATAGACGACTGCGCAAAGGCTCTGGGCATGGATCCCGTCGATTTCAGGATGAAGGTCATAATGCCGAAGGACTATAAGGACAATTTCTCGGGCAATGTCAATTATTTCGACTCGTTCCGTCTGTGTCTCGCAAAAGGGCGGGAGCTCTTTGATTATGACAGGCTTAAGAAGGAATATGCGGATCAGACCGGCCCTGTAAGACGGGCTGTCGGAGCTGCGACCTTCTGGTACAATACAGCTGTTTATCCCATTTCGCTTGAAACCTCTTCGAACCGTATGCTGCTCAATCTTGACGGCACGGTCACGACCCAGTGCGGCGAAACCGAGATCGGACAGGGCGCGGATACGGCATTTGCGCAGATGACGGCAGAAATACTCGGACTCAAGAGCTATCGTGACGTTCACGTCGTTTCCTGTCAGGATACCGATATCACCCCTACGGGTCTTGGTGCATATGCTTCAAGACAGACTTATGTTGCGGGCTTTTCGATCCGGCAGACAGGAGAGATCCTTCGTGAGAAGATACTGAAACACGCGAGTGAACGAACCGGACACGATATTTCCGATATCGATATAGAAGACGGCAATATCATCAGCTTTTCGGAGGATAAGGTTCTGATGAGCCTTGCCGAGCTTGCCAGGATCGTTCAGTACGATCCCGTGCACAGTGAGCATATCACTGCCGAATCAACCTATACGATCCGGAGCAACGCTTATTCCTTCGGCTGTACTTTCGTGGATATCACGGTTGATATCCCGATGTGCAGGATCAAGGTCAACCGTGCGCTGAATCTTCATGACTGCGGAACGCTGATCAATCCCGCGCTTGCCGAAGCCCAGGTTCACGGAGGTATGTCCATGGGGCTTGGATTCGGACTTTCGGAGCAGCTCATTTTCGATCCGAAGACCGGACGTGTACTAAACAACAACCTGCTTGATTACAAGCTTTCGACCTTCATGGACCACCCCCGCCTTGAGGCAGAATTCATTGAAAATCCCGAGCCGACTTCTCCTTTCGGGACCAAGGCGCTCGGCGAACCGCCCGCCTGTTCAATCGCTCCGGCGATCCGCAATGCGGTACTGAATGCGACGGGTGTTGATATCGACGTCCTGCCGCTCAATCCGCACAATCTGTTCCGGAGATTTAAGGAAAGCGGGCTGATATGAGTCAACCTTCTCCTTTCAGGAACAGTATTACTGCTCCTGGCGGGGAAGCTGTTGCCTTCTCCTTTAGGTTAATTCAGGCTTTGCCTGTTCTTGACGGGATTGGCGGGCAATCCCGGGAAAAACGGACAATCTCCGGAAAAAACGGTGGTTGCCTGTGGCAGCCGGATGAGGGTGTCAGAATATAAAATACGAACTGGAATCATTACGAATAAGGAGTCAGGCTTATGTATGACATGGGTGAATTTTACGAAGCAGGATCCGTTCAGGAGGCTGTAGAGCTGCGCATTGCGCATCCCGAAGCCGACATAATCGCCGGCGGCACGGATGTACTTGTTCAGATGCGCGAAGGCAAGCGGGCCGGAAGATCGCTGATCTCCATCTACGGGATCGATGCCATGCGCGGGATCACGCTTGAAGACGACGGCACCATCAGGATCGGTTCCCTGACAAGTTTTTCGCATATCACACGCGATCCGCTGATCGAAAAGAATCTTCTGTGTCTCGGCGAAGCAGTCGACCAGGTCGGTGGACCCCAGATCCGCAATGCCGGTACTATCGGAGGAAACACCTGTAACGGCGTTACTTCCGCGGATTCCTCCTCCACGCTTCATGCATATGACGCGATCATAGAGCTTACCGGAATAAACGGCATCCGCCGCCTCCCGATACAGGAATTCTATATCAAAGCCGGCGTTGTTGACCTTCACGTCGATGAAGGCGAGATCCAGACCGCGATTTTGATCCGTAAAGATTCCTATGAGAATACCAATGGTTTTTATATCAAATATGCGATGCGAAATGCCATGGATATCGCAACTTTAGGCACCTCGGTCAATGCACGCCTGTCGCCTGACAAAAAAACCTTCGCAAGAGTCAGGATCGCGTTCGGAGTCGCAGGACCCGTGCCGCTTCGTGCGACAACCGCCGAAAGCTTCATTAACGGAAAAGAAGTCACAATGGAGAATATCGAAGCATTTTCAAAAGAAGTCTTAAATGATATCCACGCCCGTGATTCCTGGCGTGCAGCCAAGGATTTCCGCGAACATATCGCGGTTGAGAGTGCAAAACGTGCGCTGATCGAATCCGTTAAAAGATGCGGAGGGGAACCCAATCCGTCAACCTGCGTGTGATACCGTTTTTCCCGGGATCACCGGACAATTCCGTCAAGACCGGGCAAAATCAGATCCGGCCTAAAAAGAAAACTAACGGGAAACAGATATGGAGGAATGATATGGCTCAATACCAACTCATAAAATTTACCCTGAACGGGAAACCTGTTGAAAAATATATAGATGTGCGGGCTTCTCTTACCGATGTTCTTCGTAATGAGTTTTCGCTGACCAGTGTAAAAAAAGGCTGTGAAGTCGGTGAATGCGGTGCCTGCAACGTTCTTATCGACGGAGAATGTTACAATTCCTGCATATTTCTGGGTGTCTGGGCAAACGGAAAGAATATCCGTACCCTTGAAGGACTGCTCGGCTCCAACGGCGAGCTGTCTGATATCCAGCAGGCTTTTATAGATGAGACTGCCGTACAGTGCGGTTTCTGCACTCCCGGCTTTATCATGACCGCAGTGGAGATACTTGAAAGCGGCAAAGAATATTCCGAAGAAGAGCTTCGTAAGCTCCTCTCAGGTCATCTCTGCCGCTGTACAGGTTATGAAAATATATTGCGTGCCGTTACAAAGACCATGAAGGCCAGACTCGGCAAATAGATCCGCACAATAAAAATCTTATATTCAGTTCTGAACCGTATGCAACTCGTATACAGGTTCTTTCAGCCTGTTCAGGTATTCATCTCCGGGCAGTGGTTTGTCAAAATAGTAGCCCTGGATCATATCACAGTCATTTTCCTTAAGGAAGATCAGCTCTTCATGCTTCTCTACACCTTCTGCGACAACCTGCATTTCAAGATCACGCGCCATACGTATGATGCTTCCGATGATCTTTTTGGTCTTGGGATCTTTGATCCCGGCATCAAGGAAGCCCTTATCGATCTTCAGAACATTGAAATCCATGGTCTGAAGCATGTTCAGGGATGAATATCCGGAACCGAAATCATCGATCGAAGTGGAAATACCATAGGCATGCAGATCACGCAGGATCTGCGTCAGCCTCTCGGTTTCTCCGGCTGCGGTCGTCTCGGTAAATTCGATCTCTATCAGCTCATGAGGAACACTGTATTTATCGATAACATCAACGATCTGGCTGACAATATCCGGTGAGCTTATATGGAGCTTCGAGAAATTGGATGAAACCCTGACCGGCTTAAGACCGGCATTCAGCCATGTCCTCAGATCACGGCAAACCTGATCGAGCACATAAAAATCGACATGGACAACATATCCGTTCTTCTCAAACAACGGAATAAAGCGTCCCGGAGAAATAAACTCACCGGCATGCTTCCAGCGCACCAGCGCTTCGGCTCCGTGCAGCTTCATGGTCCGCAGATCAACCTTGGGCTGATAATAAACGACAAATTCCCTGCTCTTGATCGCATCGCTGAAGGCTTTGGTAAAATATGCCGCTTCGACCGACTCGTCCTTCATACTGTCGTCATAATAGATACGGCAGGGATTGTTGCGCTCTTTTGCCGCTCTGTGGGCGATCCCGACCTTACCGAGAACATCACCCATGGTATCCTCTTCCGTGGGCTGATATACTCCGGCACAGATATTTACGAGAAAGTCATTTTCTTTCTGTCCAAGGAAAGGATGAACCGTTATCGCGTTAAGCTTCAGCAGAAACTCGTCCATCCTGCTCCTGTTTATAAGGGCAAGAAAGTCCACATCACCGTATCTTGCGACCAGTTCTCCCGGTTCTATCATAGAAATTGCAGCCTGCGCATATTCTTTTATGCATTTATCGACCTCATCATATCCGTATCTTGAGTACATAAGGTCATTATCGATCATGGAGAAGCTCGCAACCTCATATTTACCGATCTCATGTCTCCTGACGATCTCCGTGATCCTCTCATTGAAACTGTTCAGATTCGGGATCCCTGTAAACATATCTGTCATGACCAGTCTGAAGTTCTCAAATTTCTCAAAATAAGCGCAGTTTTCCCTGCGGTTAAAGCCCAATGCTATCGCGCGGGCCATCTCACGACAGCTTCTGTAACCGCATGCATGACAGTTGGTGGTCCGGGTCTCGGGTATATACTTATGCATGTGGTTAAATACTTCGTTAAGGATCTCTTCCGGAACCTCATATTGCTGATAGTATTTATCCGCAAAATCACGCCTGAAATCTTTCGGGTCAAGGTAGGCCAGGAATTTGTTCAATGAGTCCTTTATTTCGGCCAGCTTGGAATTATCATTGAGTGTGGCTCTCGTTTTAAGCATCTTGCTTGCCTGGACCAAAGATTCGGAAAACAGCTTTGATGATCTTTCCCAAAGCTTTACGCTCTCCATCAGCTTATTATCATCCGACGGACCTAACAGACATCCGTGCCCGCAGTTCATCGCATCGATCAGATAAGGCCCGTCCTCGCTGCTCAGCATATTCTCACAGAAGATATTGATATATTTATAGTATTGATATGCCCCGGTAATGGACAGGATAAGCTTTTCAGGTTCAAGGAAATTGGCAATACCGGCCTTGGTATCTCCCGAAGCATACAAAAGGTTGCTCGGATAGCTGCAGTCAAGATCGATGTCTTCAGGCATATCCTCATATTCTGAAGGACCGATCTTTTCCATCAGTTTTTTGCTCGTCAGATTATATGCATAGACTTCCTCGGTCGACGCACTCTCAAATTCGTCTTTTCTTGCCGGACAATTCCCAAGAAATGCAAGTTTTGCTCTGTCACAGAAATGTTTTTTGACATATATGCCCATGCACATTACCGATGATTGCACGGGAATAAGATGCTGAACGCCTTCGAGTGAATGCTTTTCAACATAATTTACAAATACGGGACATTCCGAAACCGCGAATCCGCCTTCCGGATGTATCTCGAGAAAATTCATGATAGCCCATGTCGAAATAGTTCCGCCGAAGCCGCCGTCATATAAATTGACAACGCCAAGTTTTTTCAGAT
The DNA here is from genome assembly GCA_024695205.1 of Lachnospiraceae bacterium. Lineage (GTDB taxonomy): Bacteria > Bacillota > Clostridia > Lachnospirales > Lachnospiraceae > RUG11977. The sequence continues at coordinate 11,052 of JAILIQ010000165.1, read as the reverse complement.
AATTAAGGATCTTGCCGGCCTTCTCCTGATATCTGAGAATAAACGAAGGTGCTACGACAACCGATACCTTTTCCCCCCTGCGCAGGGCAGTCAGGAATTCGTCCGTATCATCGGCATAGTCACGTGAACCGTGAGGACATGTATTTATACACTGGCCGCAATGAATACATTTGTTAGGATCGACCTTCAGAAAGTTTCGAAAATCAGCCTTTTCGGCAATATTGGCCTCCGGTACGGGGCAGCCCAAAATACAGCTGTTACAGCCGATGCAATTTGACTTTGTATAAACTAAACCCGTAGTACTGCTCATCATAGATCATCCCCGTATTTCAAGATAATACATTCCGATACCTGATCATTCGAATGCGATACCGACTATTGTTTTATTTATATTGATCCTGTCAAGCTGTTCTCCGTATCCGGAAATGCCCGCAAACTGATCTGCCAGAGTTCCGAGACCCGCACAGAATACACTCATCCAGCCGATCTCTTTATAGAACTGCGTCAGTGAGATACAGTTTACATACAGCATAAACCGCGGTTTGGCTATCTTCTGCCGGACATTGGCGATCATATCGGCAAGACAGCTGTCATGCTTGGCCCGTTCGACAATGCATACCCTTGTCCCGCCATAAACACCCGCGAGCATCTCAAGGCCTTTTGCCCTTGTTATCCCCAGGATCTCCGTCGTATATACGATATCTCCGACTCTTCTTCCCAGCCCGTAATCCATAAGATGATCGCCCAGCTCATACAGCTCATAATGAAGATTCTTGGCCAGCTGCACGGCCGCGGGCTTTCCGTCAAGCTCATAAACGATCCTTTTGCGCACATCCACGGATGTTGCCCTGAATTCAGTTCTCATCGGGATGAACATATCCTGTTTGATCACTTCAATACGCCCGAGTTTGTTATGCACGAACATAAAGAGCGCTGCCGAATCGTATACGGTTCCGTTGTAGGATACATAGGTATTTCTGTCGGAATTTACGTTGCCGCAGGAAGATCCCGCAACATGTATCGGCCTGTCTCCTATGACCGAAGCGATAGTGTCGAGAATAAGCTCTTCAGCGCCGTAGAACGCTGTCGTAAATGTCAGGCACACCGTATTGTCCTGCTCAACCTCATTCATGCATCTTTCGACCACCGGGGCAAATTCTATCGGATGCATCAGGATCTCTTCTATCACTCCCCCGCTGCATTCATAAGAATCCCCGAAACCGACCACGACTGTTCCCGCCCCGTATTCGTCGGCTGTTTTACGGCCTTCAAAAAATGAATAACCGGTCGTGGCTCCGAATATACGGGATCCGGGAAACTTTTTTGATATAAGGGCTGTAAGCTCTTTGAAAACGGAAGACGGCGAAAAATACAGAATAGTGCCCGGATCATCGCCAAATTGCGCCGTGGCTTCATCAACGATAACGCTCGGGTCTGTCGAATAGCTGTGTCCGGTAACCAAATCCATATACTCACCTGCCCTTTAAAACACTTTCAAACCTGTTATGTAATTATATAATTTTACCAAATTTTCTCTGTTTATTCAATATAAATTATGAAAGATGACAAGAAAGTACAGCAAATTGTTCCAAAGACAACATCTCGCCCCTGACATCCGGTGAAAGTCCTGTCCTGGCTATTGCTTCGGCTGCACGTTCCTTTGTGATGTTTAATCCGCTGAAATTGCATATCCCGTTCAGCAGTGTTTTACGTCTCTGGTTAAATGATGCACGGATAAGCGCAAAGAGCAGCTCCTCGTTTTCGACATGTACCGGAGGTTCCCTGTACAGCTTCATCCTTATCACCGCAGAATCAACCCCGGGTCTGGGCATGAAACAGTTTACGGGAACATTGGCTGCTATATAGGGCTCGGAATAATACCGGACCGCCAGCGAAAGTGCGCCGTAATCACTGCTTCCGGGTTTGGCCTGCATCCTTGCGGCGACTTCCTTCTGCACCATTACGGTAATACTCTCGACAGGAAGCTTCTTTTCAAGAAGCGCCATTACGATGGGTGTTGTGATATAATACGGGAGATTGGCCACAACCTTGATCGGCTTTCCGCCGTTTTCGGTTTCTATCAGTTCCTTAAGATCAAGCTTCATCACATCGTCATTGATGATCCTGACGTTTTCATACTGTGCAAGAGTATCATTTTCAAGGATCGGGATCAGGTTTTTGTCTATTTCCACCGCGATCACATGTCCCGCATTTTCACACAGATACTGTGTCAGTGTCCCTATCCCCGGGCCGATCTCGAGCACCGTATCATCCTTCGTGATCCCGGCAGCCTTCAGTATCTTTTCTATCACATGCTCATCGATCAGGAAATTCTGTCCGTACTTTTTTTGAAAAACAATATGGTATTTGTTCAGTATCGCGATCGTATTCTTCGGGTCAGCAAGCTGGGCCATAGTCCGTCCTTTCTGTGACGCCGGCCGATCATGCCTCTACGGAATAAAATCTGCAGGCGTTTTCGTATGTTATCTTTTCGATCTCCGCTTCGGAAATGCCTCTGATCTGCGCAAGCTTCGAAACGACATTTTTCAGATAAGAAGATTCGTTCCTGCCGCCTCGGTGCGGTTCGGGCGCAAGATACGGGCAATCCGTTTCGAGAAGTATCCTGTCGAGAGGAATAAAAGAAGCCGTTTCCACTGTTTTTCTGGCATTTTTAAAGGTCAGTACCCCGCCGATGCCAAAATACATATCCATTTTGATATACTCGCGTGCAAGCTCAGGACTGTAGGAATAGCAGTGCAGATCAGCCTTAAAGCTGCGTCCGGCGGCTTTGTATTCGGAATACATCTCCTTAACGATCCTTAAAGTGTCTTCTGCGGCATCGCGGCTGTGAATGACTACCGGGAGATCATGGGCGGCAGCGATCCTCCACTGGGCCTTAAAGCCCTCCTGCTGCCGTTCTCTGGGCCATACGTCCCAGTGATAATCAAGACCTATCTCGCCTACCGCGCGGCACCTTTCGTGAGATATCATCCTCACGAGCGCCCCGGGATCGAATTCATCGATATTGTCGGGATGAAAACCGACCGCCGCAAAGATGCGCTCATCCTCTCCTGCAAGCTTTAGCGCAGCTTCAGACCCTCTCAGGCTTGCCCCGCAGCTGATGATACAGCCCACATTTTCATCAAACTGCCTTTTTAGGGTTTCCTGCCTGTCCGGATCATATGCCTCATCATCATAGTGTGTATGTGTATCAAATATCATCTGTCAAAAACCTCAAACCCTGATCGCTGCCGTCAAACCCGGACTTTCAGCGTCTTCTTCTCGATACCGCCAGTCCGATGACGCCAAGCAGCACTACGCCGACAGCGGCACCGATACCAATCGCATACGGAGCTATGGCCTTTACGTCAACAACATCCGATATGCTTTCGGGTCTTGTCTCCGCTCCCGAAGCAAGCTTAAGCGTACTCATATCGACCCCTTCAAAAGCAACTTCGACAGGGATCATAAAAACAGGCCATTTATTCCTGTAATCTTCTTCGGTCATCCGTCCCGACTGCTCGTTAAACACAATATCGGCAGCACCTACGACCCGGTCCCCGAGCGTGTAGGTGATCGCACCGATAACATTTCTCCCGCTTCCGATGACAATATCCCGGTTATATACAACATTTCTGACCGTATCATCAACGGATATGTACCCGGGAAGCAGGACTATCCCCTTGTCGCCGCTTTCAAGTACCGGCGTGCGGTTTTCGTCAAACTGTGCGATCTGGGTGAACATCGAAGGAAAATCAGAGGCTTCCGCCGAAAATTCGCCCATTCTGTAAGACGTAAAGGTGTCAAAAGCATAGTCAAGAAGGGTCATAGTATCAGCATATACCTTAGCCCAGGTCTCGGCATGCATCACAACGGAGATCAGCGTCATACCGTCCTTCTTGGCATATGTGACGAGCGCGTATCCTGCCTGTGTAGTCGCACCGGTCTTGCCTCCTATGCAGTAATCGTATCTTACCGTTTTGTTCAGGAACCAGTGATGGTTGGTAAGTATCTTGGCCGGATTCTTGTTGGTCTCCGGCATTGCGTAAGTCGCGGTCCCCGTTATTTTCATAAAATCCGGATTCTGGTACGCCGCACGCGCGATCAGTGCCTCATCGTAACAGCAGGTATAATGATCGTCGTCGTGAAGTCCGTGTGAATTGGCGAAATGCGAATTCACGCAGCCCAGCTGCTGTGCTTTATAGTTCATCATCTTGATAAAATGAGCTATCGAGCCTCCGACATGTTCGCCTACGGCAAATGTCGCTTCATTGCCGGATTCCAGCATGATACCGTACAATGCCTGCTCCATTGTGACCTGTTCGCCCTCGACCAGACCCATACGCGAGCTTGTCTTGGAAACATAATTATCGGCCGCATATGAAACCGTTACGATCTCGTTGAGCTCGCTGTTATCAAGAGCCACCAGCGTTGTAAGGATCTTCGTCGTGCTCGCGGGGTAGAAGGTTTCGTAAATATTCTTCGCGTAAAGGATACTCCCCGAAGACGCCTCTACAACGATCGCACCGTCGGCACTGATGTCCGGGCCCGAAGGCCAGGGAATGTCCGCGGCGGTGCCGGCATTTTCACCCGCGCCGGTATTATCGGAAGGCGCCTGCGTTGTGGCGTCCCCGCCGGAATCCTGCGCATATACGGGTCTCCCGATAATAAAAACTGAAAACAGCAGCACTGTCAATGCTGCTGAAAAAATACGTCTTTTCAACTCTTCTCTCCAATATTTCTGAAATTGACCCTGTTCCCGTCAAGATCATAAAATGACATGATCCTGTGGCCGTCCGGCCCGTCGCAAGGCTTACGTATAAAATGCAGCTTAAAGCCTTCGATCGCGCAAAGGCGCTCATATTCGCTGTCTACATCCTCAACATCGAATATAAGCGTGATATTCTGGTTATTGTTCGGCTTGGTGGTCCCGTCATCGTAAATGGATATTCTGACTCCCGCCACTTCCACGACCTGGAACGTATTGTCATTGCTTCCGTTATCGGTCATCAGGATCTTTTTGTAAAAATCCGCCAGTTTGCAGACGTTTCCGCTGCAAAAACATATCTCAACCAATTGTATCATAAATAAACCCCATACCCGGATATTTCCGGAACCCTCAATTACTCCATATTCCGTTTTTACAGTTACAGGTTCACACCCCTTTTGCCGGCAGTCTGAACTTACAGTCTAATAATACCACATTTTGGATAAATCGTCAAAATATCATAAAGATCATATCCCTGCTTATTTTCTGCCGCATTCCGAATCCCTGCCGGTCAGTATCCCGAGTGCGTGCGGCAGGATTTCCCTGATCACGTCAAAGCTTTCTCCGACAGCCTTCGGACTGCCCGGAAAGTTGATTATCAAAGTTTTGTTCCGTATTACCGAGGCTCCTCTCGAAAGCATCGCCCTAGGCGTTATCTTTAATGATCCGGCCCTGATCGCCTCCGCTATCCCGGGTGCGTTCCTTGTTGCGACCGCATAAGTGGCTTCCGGAGTGGTATCCCTTTCGGAAAATCCCGTTCCGCCGGTTGTTATGATCAGATCCGCATCGCGCCTGTCCGAAAGCCTTATCAGATTATTCTTAAGCTCTCCGATATCATCCGGCAGAACAAGCTCCTCAATGACCTCAATGCCGATATCGCGTAAAAGCTGCGCAAGCAACGGTCCGCTTTTGTCCTCGCGTTCATTCCGGCTTGCCTTGTCGCTGAGCGTTATGACCGCTGCCGAATACGGCCTGTTTACATCCGGATATTCAAGTTCCGCAGTCTCCCCCGCTTTTATCCTTCCTCCGTGCACCACTTCGGCAAATACGCCTTCCTTCGGCATGATGCATTCCCCGGTCAGTTCCCTTATCCTGCAGCCGGTATGGCATTCCTTGCCGCGCTGGGTGATCCTTAAAACCACCTCGCCGGCTCTGATAACGGTTCCACAGGGAATATCCTTAAGATCGATCCCTTCGGTCAGGATATTTTCGCCGAAATCCCCGGGAAGGATCCGGTTTTCACAGCTGCCGGCGTTTTCCGATCGGCAGGTTCTTTTTCCTTCTTCACAAGGTTCTGCTTCGCCGTCTTCCGGTCCGCAGGTTCTTTTTCCTTCTTCACAGGGTTCCGCTTCGCCGTCTTCCGGTCCGCAGGTTCTTTTTCCTTCTTCACAGGGTTCTGCTTCGCCGTCTTCCGGTCCGCAGGTTTTCGCAAGATCGTCCGAACCTGCATCCTCTCCCGCAGCAAGCCTCCTTTGAAACTCTTCAACAGCTTCGGCCGCAAGAAGACTTACCTGCCTGTGCCATTTTCCGGCATGCGCGTCGCCTTCGATCCCGTGATCCTCAATGAACAGAGCTTCTTCCACGGGTCTTTTGACTGTTCCTTTTTCTCTGCTGACGCATATCGCTTTTATCGATCCCATTGATGTTTTTTATGCTCCTGTACTGATATACTGCAAACTGCTAAACTTCTAAACCACTATATTTCCATACCTCCGGGCTTAACTGCTTTAACACGCCTCAATCAGACTGTCCGAAAACCTTTCCGACCTTCATCCGCCGATCTGAGACATGCTCCTGATCTCCGATATCTGTCCGGGCACTTCAAAACAGTGTGCTTTCGGTTTATTTGATATTGCTTCGCAAATGACCTTCGCCAACTCGTCTGCCGTGGCCCCTTTTCGCAGAATGCTTTTCAGGTCGATGTCCGAATCATAGCAAAGACAGGGTTTTAACACTCCTTCGGACGTAAGCCTGATCCTGTTGCAAAAGTCGCAGAATTTGCCGTGGACTGCACTTACAAAGCCGATACAGCCCTTTGCACCCGGCAGTCTGAAATACCGTGCGGGTCCGTGTCCCCGCGGTTCCGAAACCGTTTCGGGTTCTCCGTAACGTCCGGCGATCAGCTTCATTAAGAATTCGTTTGATACGCCGGTGTGTTCTTTTCCGCTCCCGATCGGCATCAGCTCTATAAATCTGACATCAACACAGCGTTCACAGGTCAGTTTGGTCAGTTCCTGCCAGCTGTCCCTGTTGATCTCGGTCAGAACGCAGTTTATCTTTGTTTTGAGGCCTGCCTCCGCAGCGGCATCGATCCCCTTTAGCACGCTTTCGGCAGAAAACGGGTTTTCCGCTGCACAGTTCCTGTTATTACACTCATTGCCGCAACTGTCTTCCCGGTATCCGGCGATCTCTTTACACCCCGTTATTGCGGCAAAGACAGCCTCATCCGTTGTATCAAGGCTCACATTTACACCGTTCAGTCCGGCCTTAAAAAGCTCTCCGGCCCGTTCGGCCAGAAGTATCCCATTGGTTGTCAGATCGATCGTTTCGATCCCTTCAATTCCTGAAAGCCTCCTTATAAGTCCGGTCAGACCCGGTCTTAACAACGGTTCTCCGCCGGTCAGCCTCAGATAGCGTATTCCAAGTCCTGCGGCTGCACGGACCGTTGTAACGATCTCGTCATCATTTAAGCAGTCCCTGCCTGTCCCGACAGTACCGTGGGGCATACAGTACACACACCTCAGATTGCACCGGTCTGTCACGGAAATACGCATATAATCTATTTCACGTCCATAACGATCCTGCATAAGATTCCAACTCCGATCATGTTCTGCTGCCTGCCCGGTATTCGCCGGATTTCCCTCCGGTTTTCGAAACGAGCCGGATATCACTCATGATCATGGCCTTATCAACTGCTTTGCACATATCGTAAACGGTGAGAAGAGCGACATTTACGCCTGTCAGAGCCTCCATCTCAGCGCCTGTTCTGCCTTCGCAGGAGACTGTACAGATAACGCCGACCGCGTTTTCATCATCACGCAGATCAAAATCGATCTTCACCGAAGAAAGCGCTATATTGTGGCAGAGCGGTATCAGCTCGCTTGTCCTTTTAGCGCCCATGATGCCTGCGATCCTTGCTGTCTGAAGGACATCGCCCTTCCTGTGTCCGCCGTTTTTCACCTTTTCGTAGCATTCCGCCGACATGCGGATGCTCCCTTCGGCCACCGCAGTCCTTTCGGAGACCGGCTTATCCGATATGTCTACCATTATGGCATTGCCTTTATTGTCAAAATGAGTCATTTCCATAGCATCCGACACCTTTCCGTTATGCGCCCGGCAGACTGTCCGAGAACCTTTCCAACCCGGCTTACAGAGGCGTGATTCGGTGAGATTATCTCAAAAAACATGAGCTCTGCTCCGTTGTTTGAGGAATTCTACCGAAGACAGCCCCTCCTGCCGGCGGGTTTTCACGCTCTGCCCTTTTTTCTGAAGTTCCTTCTCCGTTCGAATACGTTCATCAAAACCACGGCAGTAAATGAAATGATCAGCAAAATAGCCACATATATCCCTGCTTTATCCATATTTCCCGCCGCCACCTCGGAATAGATCGCAAGCGGCAGCGTACGTGTCTTTCCGGCGATATTGCCCGCTATCATCGCGGTCGCGCCGAACTCCCCTATCCCCCTTGCAAAGGCCAGTACCGCTCCCGAAAGGATCCCCGAGGACGCATTCGGCACAAGTATCCGTGTAAATATCTTCCATTCACTCACTCCGAGCATTCTCGCGGCATCCGCAAGTCCCGGATCGACCTGTTCGAATGCTCCCCTTGCCGCCCTGTACATAAGCGGAAATGAGATAATGACCGCGGCGATCACTGTCGCAGGCGGGGAAAACACTATCCTGACGCCGAGATATTCCGCAAGGAACCTGCCGAACGGTCTGTATACTCCGAAAATATATAACAGAAAAAAACCTGCAACCGTCGGCGGAAGTACAAGAGGCAGTGTGAAAATTCCGTCAATGACGGCTTTTACCCAGCCGTTCCTCAATTGTACAACCCATTTTGCCGCCGCCAGTCCCAGAAAAAATGTAAAGATCATAGACACACAGGCTGTCCTGAGTGATATTAGGATCGGAGACCATTCCATTTTAATCCATACCTTTGTTTCTGTTGAAATAAAAGACTTTTGTCTGTTCCATGACCTGTACCGTCAACCTCCGCCGGACTGTCAGAAAGCCTTTCCGGTCCTGCTCACAGATGCGTGATTCGGTGAAATTACCTCAAAAAACATGAGCTCTGCTCGTTTTTTGAGAAATTTTACCGAAGACAGCCCCCTGTGCGGCCGGTTTTCGGACAGTCTCCCGCAGGTCATTTATTGACCGTGAATCCGTATCTTTCAAATATCCCGGAAGCTTCTTCCCCTGCAAGGAATTCAAGCAGCAATCCGGCTTCTTCGGGATGTCTGCCTGCCGCCACCTGAGCTACCGGATATATGACGGGCTTTTTGAGTGCTCCTTCGGGAGCTTCGGCGATCACCCGGACCTTCGGCTGTGAAGCGGCATCCGTCGCATAAACAACGCCCGCCTGCGCAGAACCTTCGGCCACCCATGTCAGGACCTCCGTTACATTGGTGCCGAGACTGGCCTTTGCAATGACGTCCTCCCATATTCCGAGAGAAACGAACGCCTCTTTGGCATACTGTCCGGCAGGAACACTCTCCGGATCGCCTATTGCGATCGTATCCGCATTTACGATGTCGGTAAATACTTTAAGCTTTTCAGTAAGATCATTGCCCGGATCCGCACCGGTGATCAGAACTATCTTGTTTTCAAGCAGCGGACGGATCGTTGAACTTATTATCTTTCCCCCGTCATTAAGGGCGTTCATCTGCTTTGTCGCCGCCGAAAAGAATATATCCGCCTCAAGGCCTTCCTCTATCTGCGTCTGAAGCCTGCCCGACGAATCATACACTCCCGAGATCGCAATATCCGGAAACTGCCTGTTAAATGCGGGGATCAGCTCATTTTCAAAAACATTTTTAAGACTTGCCGCCGCTGCGACCGTAAGCATTACCTTCTCCGGTTGCCCGGGATCGGCGCTATCCTTCCCTTCGTTTCTTCCGCACGAAGTAAAACATACTGCCGCAAGCAGTGCAAAGATCAGTATTTTATGTTTCAGTCCCATTTTGACCGCCTTTATGTAGATTTACTTAATATCCGCAGAAAACACAGCAAAGAGTGCCCACATCCTTTACTACGGATGAAAATATACCGAACACGCTATCAGGGACTGTCCTATGTAATAAAGGATCAGTGTTGCGGCGCTTAATCTCATGCTGAAATCCGGACCGAAGGTATTAAATATGAGTATTATATCCGAAATAAGGAAAAACAGCGCTCCGATCGCAAATATCGTTCTGTTCGTATTCCGGACCGATATCAGGTTGCCCACTGCCACCGTCGCCATAAATACGACCGTCAGTACATAAACCGTACCGAATCCCTTGAAAACAGCCGATGCCGTGATCTTCGGCAGTATGACCGCCATAAGGATGGCCGTGACCGCAAGTCCTGCGATTATCATGACCGGAAGATGCTCACTGAAGGGTATCAGCGAGACCAGATACATCACATGTCCCAAGAAGAACGATGCGATCCCTGCCATAAAGAACAGCTGCTCAAGCTTTTTTGTAAGATACCTTAAATTCAGCAGCACATCGCCGATAGCGCCAAGCAGCAGACCTGTGACCACCGTATCGGCAAATCTTGATTTGCCGGCGCTTTTCAGTCCTAAGAAGCCCACACAGACAAATACTGCCGCCGCCAGCCCCTTAAGCCACACGGCAGCAACCATTTTCTTTTTATATTCCGCATAGATCAAAGACAACTGCAGAAGCATGCCCACAAGGCACAACACTATTGTAAACGCACTGATCATATCTGACCTCCCGGCATCCGCTTTCCTTACTGCCCGTCAGACTGTCCGAAAACCTTCCCGCCCGGCCCGCGGGGCGTGATCCGGCCTCCTGTATGGCCGTTTTTCGGACAGTCTGACGTTTTTTATCCTTAGATCAATACATCTTCAAGCTTACGTTTCGGAACAAAATGAACATCATTTTCATCCCTGTAATACTTCGTGCTCCCGTCTTCCCCAACATCAACCAGTTTAACCGTTTCCGACGGCTTTCCTATTGCAAGGGCCAGCACGGGCTTATATCTTTCCGGCAATGAAAGTGCTCCTGCCGCTTCAGCCTTATCAAAATTGGCGATCATGCAGCCTCCGA
>JAILIQ010000074.1 GCA_024695205.1 Lachnospiraceae bacterium | reverse complement strand
TTGCCCTTGTCTGGCTGGTGGTCGGCCTGCTGGCAGACATCTATTGGGGCGGATTCATTCTCGGCATTATAGCGATCGTTATTTCTTTCGGTTTTATGTTTTTCTTCAGAGCACGCTCCGTCAGGAACGAAGAGGTCGGTTTTATCCCTCTCGTCTGCGCCGGCGCCTATCTTGCGGCTGCCCTTATCCTGAATATGATCTTCATGCTCATCGGAGATAATGACAGTTTGAAAATGCTGATACTTTTAAACATCCTGCTCATACTGCTGTTTGCGGCAGCTGTCTTCCTTGCGGGACGTTACATTGACGACGTTGAGGCAAAGTCCGATGTTCTCATCGAAAAAAAGAAGAATACCGCCAACGCTTCCATGCAGGTTTCAGCAGTATTGGCGATCGCATCGGATCCCGATGTCAAAAAGGCGGTTAAGGATCTGAAAGCAAGAATTGATTACAGCGGCAATGTCACACAGGCCATTTCAGGATCAGCCGAAGGAAATTTTATTTCCAAGATACAGGAGATCAGGGACGCTGTTGCCGGCAACGCGGATAAGTCGGAGATCTTAAACCTGATATCCCAGGCTGACAGAATATGGTCAGAAAGAAATGCATTGCATGCGTCGGTTAAATAGAGGTGGTTATGGAAGGAACTGGATTACAGTGTAACGGCTGCGGAAGTTCAAATGTGGAATTTGATCCGAGAACAAGGATCCTTATCTGCAAACAATGCGGAAAAGAAGAATACTATTCAAGGGCAACTCTTAACCGGAACGGTAAAGTCCTGTTTGCAAAAGAAAACGCCATGCGCTTCTTCTGTGAAGCAAAATATGAAGACGCACAGCATTATGCGCATGAAACCCTTGATATTTCCAGAGACAACGCTCCTGCACTGTTTATACTCTCATATTACGATGAATTTGTCTCAGGTAAAACAGGATCGATGAAAAGATTCTTTACTGATATCGAGCCTGTCGCACTTGAATTCGACGAAGTCAGGGATCTGATTAAAATGTTTGAAACAGCGGTCTACAGACTTGTCGATTTTGAAAAGAGCATGATAATGCTTATGGCCAAAAACATGCAGTCCCATGATGATATACCGGAATTCGGCGCTTTCATCGACAAGGTCAGCTCATATATCATACCCAGGCGGACTTCCTCATCATTCCTTAACGATGAGATGATCGAGATCTATTCCGAGATCGCCGGCCGGTGTGATATCCCGAAAACATGTCTGGCGCTGCTTAAGTCGATAGAACTGAATCCCGACTCGCCATATAAGACCGGCTCTTTCTATATGAGATCGAAAACGCAGTATTTCCACGATCACTATGTGATCCCGGTCGGCCGGATACTTACGGCAATGAAAGAAAGTGATTATAAATCCAAATTTATCGGAGCCTACAACAAGATGAAGAGCTCCTATGAAGAAAAAATGAACCAGATATGATAAAACAAAGGAGGCAATAGTTCTATGGCACAGATCAGCACAGTTGATGCCGGTTACCTTGAAAGACGGATCCAGCATGTCGAAGAAGCGACCACCCAGCTGGCCGATATCGCAAATCAGATCAGCTACTCCCTTCAGAACCTGAACGGAGCCATTTCCACCGTAGATTCAAGGCTTTTGGCTTTAGCCGAAGATTTTAAGAAAATGATGGCCAAACAGGAAAAAGATGCCGCTTTCCAGCAGGCACAGACAGAACTTGTGACCGTCAGACAGGAGATCAACCAAAGATTCGGTAAATACGACAAAGTACGTGATACGATGCTCGGAGTTCTTCAGGCTACTGATATTGCAATTGTCAAGAGCTCTACCATCGCCAATGTTTCGGAAGAGATCATGATACAGACACCCGACTACTGGCTCGCTCCGTGTCTCGTCGCCGTAGCCGCATGGATCGGCAATAACAGGGATCTCGCAGAAAGAGCGATAGCCGAAGCGGTAAAGCGTGACGAAGAGAAAACCGCACTTACGATGGCCCTCATCTGCAGACGAAACAACAGAGTGGAGACCTGCTACGAATGGCTTTCCATATACTTCTCACATCAGGATTCCGCAGATTTTACCGAGGCTACATTTACATACCTGAACGCCTATGTCAACGGCGTATTCGGACCGGATGAAAGACATATCTGCGACGACTATGTTTCGAGATGGATCTCCGAGATCCAGAAAAGCAACTCCAATCTGGTCCAGGAGCAGACAGAGGAATGGAAGAAATACTGTGAAACCTTCATTACCGATATGTCGGACTCCTATCCGGAGCTTAAGAGAAATGTCCGGGAGTTTAACTCGATCAACAATTCGCTCGGAAGGATAGATTCCGTAAACAGGATCGTGGGAAGATTCAAGCATATCACGGAATCGGATATTGATTATAACAGCCTGAAGCGCGAGATAGACGACAATCTCATCACACTCGTACAGCGCTTCGACTACAGGGAAATGTCATTAAGGGACCGCGAGACAAAATGGGCACTGGTCAAAGAATACGGCGGAAACATCGAGAAAGCCGAAGCCGAGATAGCAAGAAGAAAGAAAGCCAGGGAAGAACACATACTTAATCTGGTACAGACCAGTTCCGATATCGTCAGGAGCAATTCGAACGATATCTCGAAAAAGAAGACCGCGATCACATTTATCGGAGATTATATAAATAAAGGCTATAACGAATATGTCAAGGAAACAAAGACACTCTTCCCCGAACAGGTCACGGTATGCCTGGATGACTGGCAGAGCACAACCGTTGACGGCAGTAATACTCCGGAAATGATGAAGGATTACGAGCGCAACATGAATGAGAAACGCGCTGCGGAGTTGAGTGCGTACCGACAGAAACAGGAAAAGATGTTCATGTACGGCGCTATAGCCTGCGGTGCGCTGGGTCTGATCATGCTGTTCGTACAGGCATTTCTGGGAGTAGTCCTTTTAGCCGGCGGCGGTTTCCTTGCATACAAGTGGTATACAGGTAAAAAGTCACATGAAACCGCTGTTGCCGAGATCAATACCAGATACGATCAGGCTATCCAGAACGGAAAACGCGATATAGCCGCAACGATGACCGAATTGGAAAAAGCACGGCAGAATGTTGAGGCATTCAATAATGCACCCGCAAAAGACATCATAGCTTAAGGAGGTTCTTATGAGTGATAACGATTTAAATCTTGACGACCTGGATGAACTTGAAAACATGTTTGGCGGTGAAGATGAAGAGATAGAACAAAACGAAAAGATAATCCTGTCGCAGAATCTGGAAGGCTTTGCACACTGTTTCCCTGACTGGGATCTGCATCCTCCCGTAAGAAAATAAGATAAGAAACAATAAGCAACGCCCGGGCTCATTTCATCCCGGGCGTTATTTTTTACGTTCTTTTCGTTGTTTTTTCATTATCCATGTTGTATTTCTATTTTGTCCAGTATGGCTTCTGATCCTTATGGCTGTAGCCTTTGAGCTTCTCGCGGTACGCGGTCAGCCTTCCCTCATAGAATGAGGCATCCTTTTCCTTAAGGAGTCCCTCCTTCGAATAGCTTTCAAACGCTTCCTCAAGCTCCTTTAGGTCAGCCTGGGCATTGTCCTTGTAATTATTGGCCATATTCATTTCAATCCTTGAAATGATCGCGTCAAGTTCCTTCGCATATCTGCTTTTAAACAGTCCCATCCCCAACCTCCGGATCAAGAGAGTGTTGCGATAACTTCCACTTCACAGACCGCGCCTTTGGGCAATGCGCTTACCTCAACGCATGATCTTGCGGGCTTTTCGGTAAAATACCTTGCATAAATCTCATTAAATGTCGCAAAATCCTTCAGATCCGTCAGGAAACACAATGTTTTGACCGCGTTTTCCGGCTTCGTTCCGGCGGCCTCAAGCACAGCTGTCAGGTTTTTCATCACCTGTTCCGCCTGCTCTTCGATCGTCGTGCCCACCATGTTGCCTGTTGCGGGATCAAGAGCGATCTGCCCCGAAGTATAAACCAGTCCGTTAACCTCAACCGCCTGCGAATACGGTCCTACTGCTGCCGGTGCCTTTTCGGTATTGATCTTTTTCATTTTCATCCTCCTTTAAAATAAATATCTGCCCCATCATCTTTTAACCGTCTACTGCTGCCTGATCGCCTTTTCGGGCGGGATGTGGCGCTTTACGATCCTCTTTAATTCGTTTATGTCAACGGGTTTACTCAGATAATCCGTAAATCCGATGTCAAGATATTCCTCGCGCACTCCGTTCAGGGCATTTGCGGTCATCATGATCACAGGAGTAGCGGTGTTGATATTTTCCGGATCCTTGATCGCCGTTCTGTAGGTCTGTATACCGTCCATGCCCGGCATCATGTGATCCATGAAGATTATGTCGTATTTCTTTTCACGCATTTTCTGCAGGGCCTCGGTACCGCTCGAGGCCGTTTCTATCCTGCCCTTCAGATCATCCAGAAAACGGGTTGCAACGACAAGATTCAGCCTGTTGTCATCAACAACAAGATATGTACACTCCGGTGTGATAAACGGAGCCGCTGCTTCCGTTTCTTCAGGTATCCCGGCACCTGCCGACTCATCGGCTTTACCGCTGTTGACAGTCTGCGGGATCACGACCGTGAAAACAGATCCCCGTCCGTATTCACTGCTGACTTCGATCCTGCCGTTCATCAGCTCTACCATACGCTTTACGATGGAAAGCCCGAGACCCGTACCTTCGATACTGTGGTTGTGCTCTTCATTCAGCCTCTGGAAATTCCCGAAGATATGGGGAATGTCTTCGCTTCGTATTCCGATGCCGGTATCCTTTACACTGATGCAGAGATTTATCGTATCATCGGAAATCTTATATGATGAAACCTCAAGCCTTACAACGCCGAAATCGGTATATTTGACGGCATTGTTCAAAAGATTGATCATTATCTGGCGGATCCTCAGCTCATCGCCGATCAGGCGGTCAGGAATGCGCTGATCGATCTGCTGGATATAGGTAAGTCCCTTCTGTTCGGCTTTGATACGGATCATCGTGTCAATATCGGCAGTCAGCGTATGAAGCTTGTACGGAGCTGCCTTTATTTCCATTTTTCCGGATTCGATCTTGGTCAGATCGAGAATGTCATTTATTACGGAAAGCAGTATCTGACCGGCATCTTTGATATTGTCGGCATATTCCCTGATCCGCACCGCAGATGAAGGATCTATCTGTTTTTCGGGACGTGTCTCATTTATGATCAGCTCATCCATACCAAGAACTGCGTTGAGCGGCGTCCTTATCTCGTGGGACATACTTGCGAGGAAGTCGCTCTTGGCACGGTTTGCCTTGATGGCATCCTGCTCGGCGATCCTCAGTTTTTCATTGCTCTTGATCAGTTCGTGGTAATCCGTTGTCTCAAGTGAAAAATACAGCACGAAAATACCTGCCGAACCGAAAGGCAGTGATAACAGCAGACTTCCGTCGGTAGCCGCCTGGATCACAGTGCCCAGCAATGTTATGATCGAAGCCGCGGAAAGTGCAACCTGCTCTCTCGGACCAAGTGTCCTCATGCTTATGATCAGCATGATGATACCGCTTGAAAGATAATAGACAGGTCCGGAAAAAACGATCGGAACAAAGAGAGCCCCGTGCATATAGGTCCCGTCGGGTGCATACCACAGGATGAACTTAAGCGGAAGGTTCAGGATCATTAAGACCAGGTAGACGTAAAAAATGATATTTCCGACAATACCGATCCATTTCATTCTTCTCCCGGCATCCACATATTCCATCAGGTATATCGCAAATAATCTGGCTGCCATAACACACATGATCGAATCCATTGTGCGGAGGATCGTACAGATAAAAAGCGGGGTCCCAAGTTCCGGATACGCAAAGATATATGTCAGTATGCTTACAACGAGTGCAAGCAGCATATTGACTTCAAGATTGCGGAACAGTTTATAGGAACGCAGTCTTTTACGGTTCGGATCATTAAAAGAGATCAGATACAGGACCAGCAGGTATCCGAGCGAAGCTATCTCAAAATATGTCTTTGGCGGGATCGTATAATTATTTAACATATGGTCACATCTTTCTTACCCGACGCGGGCACTCTTACAAAAATACCGGCTTTACCCCTTCTCCGCCTCGATCCGTTCGGCCAGTTCACTCAGATATACCCAGCGTTCGGTCTTGGCATCAAGCTGCGCGGTCAGTTTTTCCTTCTCGGCCATAAGCTCACTAAGCTTGCTGTAGCTGGTTGAATTGTTCTCGATCTCTTCACCCAGACTTGCCAGCCTGCTTTCAAGAGCCGCTATATCATCATCTATAGTCTCAAACTCCCTCTGTTCCTGATAGCTCATCTTCAGTTTTTTCGGCGCCCCGGTCTTCCACGACGCCTGTTTTGAACCTGCGGATCTGTTCTGCTGTACGGGCTCCTGCTCTTTTTCGATCTCCTTTTCCCTGAAATCGGTGTAATTGCCTTCAACCTGCTCTATCACACCGTTTCCACGGAAAACAAACAGCCTGTTTACAAGCTTATCCAGAAAATATCTGTCATGCGAGACTGCAATGATTATCCCCTCAAACCCCGCTAGATAGTCTTCAAGAATGGTCAGTGTCATGATATCAAGATCGTTCGTCGGCTCGTCGAGTATCAAAAGATTCGGAGCCTCCATAAGTATCTTCAGCAGATACAGTCTGCGTTTTTCACCGCCCGAGAGCTTGCCGATAGGTGCATACTGCTTGTCGGAACCGAATAGAAATCTCTCGCACATTCTTGATGCGGTGACATCGCCTTCCCTGGTGTGTATAACCTCGGCAGTGTCCCGGATGTAGTCTATGACTCTCTGTTCAGGATCCATAAATTCCGATTCCTGTGCAAAATAACCGCATTTTACCGTAATACCGCTCTCTACCTTCCCCGAATCAGGCTCAAGCCTTCCCGTGAGCATTTTCACAAGAGTCGATTTTCCGCACCCGTTGGGGCCGACTATTCCGATCCTCTCGTTCTGCAGGAAGATGTAGGAAAAATCATCCACAACGCATTTATCCTTATAAGCCTTGTGGAGATGTTCTGCTTCAAGGGTTTTGCGTCCCATCCTCGAAAATGCGGAGAACATTTCCACTTCTTCGGTCTCAACGGGCCGCTTGCGGTCTCTTAATGCCTCAAAACGCTGAATGTGGGCCTTCTGCTTTGTCGAACGCGCTCTGGCTCCCCGCAGCATCCAGGCCAGCTCCTGCCTGAAAAGGGACTTGGCCTTGCGTTCCGTCGCAAGCTCAGACTGCTCGCGCTCGGCTTTAAGTTCGATATACTTTGAATAGTTGGCCGTATAGGAATACAGCTTCCCCTTATCAAGCTCAAATATCTTGTTGGTTACCTCATCCAGAAAATACCTGTCATGAGTGATGCAGATAAAGGCTCCCCTGTAAGCCTTCAGTGTGGCTTCAAGCCATTCGGTCATCCCGGTATCCAGATGGTTGGTCGGCTCGTCAAGTACCAGGATATCCGAGTCAGTAAGCAATGTACGCACCAGCGCGGCTCTTTTCCTCTGTCCTCCCGAAAGCTGCCCCGGATATACATCCGGATCTTCGATCCCGAGCTTTATCAGATCGGCCCTGGCTTCTCCTTCCAGGTTTCTGTATGTGTCGGAGTGAGTTTTATCCCTGATGACATTTTGAAGTAAAGTAAGCGAATCGTCAAACACAGGCGTCTGGGGAAGATAAGCAATCCGTATCCCGTTTCTTTTGATGACTGTTCCGGTATCGGGTTCCTCATCACCGGCGATGATCCTCAGCAGGGTCGTCTTGCCCGTACCGTTTATCCCGATGAGTCCGCATTTGTCACCTTCGTTTATCCCAAGTGCGACACCGCTGAACAATACATTCGGTCCGTAACTCTTCGATATATCTTCCGCAACCAGAAGATTTATGTTCCTGTCCGACATTTCATACCTCATATCTACTGAATAACAACATTGTATATCGATTTTATCATACTTATGTTATTCTGTAAAATACGATTTTACTGTCCGAAATGAACATCGGATTGACTGTCCGGACCGTCTTTGGCAAATATTTTATATTTATACATATTTCGTCATGTTTCGGGTTGCTTTTGTGCACATTATGTGATTTGTGTAAATAAATATCATTTTTATGTATTTCATTCGCCATTATAACATACTTCCATGTAAATTTCATCAATTTCTTTAAACCCGAAAGGGATTTTATGATCCCACCGCCTGGTTGCCCTGATATTTCAGGACAAGCTGTCTGCGGTCAGGCAAAGGGCTGGCCATGATGGGCTCTGTCCGGTCAGTAGCCGGATATTTTTATTTTGCTTTCATTACAAATGTGGTAAAATCTTTATGTTGTTTTTTGACGATGATAGCATTTGGAAAATAAGTATCAGGAATATAAGTATAAGGAATATTGGGGTATATTCCGACGTTTTGGGAGGAAAAAGTAATATGACTGATAAAGAACAGATCGCATCACTCACACACCGAGTGTATGAGCTTGAACGTGAAGTCCGGGCGCTTAAGGAGGTTGTTCTTGGGGCTCCGCAGAGTGCCGACTCAACCATGCCCAGTAAAAATCAGGCCGGCCCAGGTGTACAGCCTGCGGTAACCACTCAGACTGCCAATATACAGTCCGCCGTAAACAATCAGACAGTTGTGCCTGCCCAAACTGCTGTAAGTCCTCAGGCCACTGCCAATACTCAGGCTGTTAGTAATATACAGCCTGCAGTCAATGCTCAGGCTGCCAATATACAGTCTGCCGTAAACAATCAGACAATTGTGCCTGCCCACCCTGCTGCAAATACTCTGTCTGCGGATAACTCCGTGCCCGTTAAGACCGGCAGCGGTGATATAGAAAGCAAAATAGGCAAGACTGTTATGGGTGTGCTTGCTTCCGTTCTTGTGTTTATAAGCCTTGTCATATTTGCAAGGATGATCTACAAATTAATCCCCGATGAAGTTAAAGTCCTGCTCATGTTCGTGATATCTCTGTCCATTGCCGCATTGGGTCTGATAAAGATGTCAGCCGATTCGAAATACAATGTTCTGTTCACATCACTGGCAGGCTGCGGTGTAGGAGCTTTTTACATCAGCGCGATGCTTACGTATTTCGTTTTCGAAATGATAAGTCAGCCGGTGCTTATGCTCATTATCGTTCTCTGGCTTGCCGCAACAGTATTCCTGGCAGCCAGAAAATCGGAAATATTTGTCTATATCTGCAATGCCGGGCTTATCATCGCTTCTTTCATGGCAGCGATCGAATGGACTTCGAGCCCGATCGCTTCGATCCTCTATATCGTTGTGCTCGCAGCGCTTTATGTTGTTAAGCATAATAAAAACCTGAAGGATTATTACTATTTCCTGCAGGTTCCTCTGATATGCACGATACTGGCGGCGATCCATTCCGAAGAGTCCGTCGGACAGGCAGTCGCGATCGTTTTCCTGGTGGCCGTATATCTGCTGTTATGGTTTGTCAATCTGGTATATAACGTAAAAGCAGCCGATTGGGGCTTACCCGAAGTACTCCGTGTCATTTATACGATCGAGACGATCGCGTCAACGTTCCTCCTTGTACAGGCTTTCGCAGAAGCTTCGGATAACGCAGGCAGTTCTCTGTGGAACACCGACGGACCCGGAATACTTTTTATCGGTTTTATGTGCTTTGGCTGTATTCTGTATTTCTTCAGGCATTATGCCTACAACCGCTGGCTGTTTTATATCTGGTATACGATCAGTGCGGTACTGATCCCCATTATCTGCTTCGAACTGAAAATACAGGAGTATACGGGTCTGATACCGGTTTTTGCCATTATGCTCTGTTTAGGCATACTTATTGATGATAAGATCATCAGGTTCTCAGGATATATCTGGGCTGCAATATTCGTCTTCAATATCCCCGGAACTGATACAACAATGATCCGGTATATGACAGCCGCGATAATAACATGCGCTGTATTGGGACTTCTCGCCCTTGTCAGGACATATCACTGGACAGACAAGTATCTGCTTACATTCCTTGCGATGATATACACCTGGGGCTTCCTTTATACTCTGGATGAATTATTGTACGCAACAAGCCGTGATAATCTTGAATCCTGGTACCTGGCATTTGTGATACCTGCCGCGCTCTCCGTATTTATGAACACGAAGTTTTACCTGGCATCGGATGAAAGCCGGATCGCAAGGACTATCGGATATGTCACAAACGGATTGTGCCTGACCATCGGACTTTTTATGGTTGCCTTTGCCTGGGAGAGCAACACCGCCGCAACTGTGGCCCTGATACTTGCCGTACTTGCACTTTCCGGCGTCAATGTTAAAAATGTATTTACGATGTTTTCAAACCATTGGCTTCCCGGGGTCTATACCGGCATCAAATTCAGTCTGGTCATAATAGTACTGCTCGCAAAATTCAGCGCCGTATCTTATGTCGTATCGATAGTCCTGATACTTGCCGCACTCATTTTCATTACCGCAGGCTTCAGATTTGAACAGAAGTCTCTCAGAATATACGGCCTGTGCGTCACACTGCTGTGTATCTTCAAGC
>JAILIQ010000366.1 GCA_024695205.1 Lachnospiraceae bacterium | reverse complement strand
TTCTGGCTCAATCCCGAGAAGAAGAGCTTTTATGATTTTACGAAGGATGATGTAAGACTGGACAATTACGAGTTCGGACCCCAGATAACAAATATTCCGGTAGCTATCTGACAACCCTCGTTAAACGATCGGCGGCAGTTTATCGGGAAATCGTGTGAAGCGGCGCTTAAAACCCATTTACAAAGGGTATCAAATCTGATATCATCATATTTATGGAAATATCGGTTTTGTTGCACGCAGCAGGAGCTTCACATGGATATCGCGTCGATCCTTGCGCCGGGAGGTGCTTTGACTCTTAAGGTAAAGAATGCGGACGCAGTCGCGGATTTTGATACTACTCTGATAGATATTGTCGGCGACTGTCTTCTTTGCGAACCTATCATGCATGAAGGCAAAGCCGTCAATTTCAAGGCTCCCGGGATCAAGCTTGAACTGAGCATTTTCGATGTGAAAGCCGGAAAGCTGTACTGCTGGAAACAGCCCGATATCAGGCTCGGCTACTACAGAAAAAAGACTCTCTGTCAGCTTATATATCTTACAAGCGAGCCTATAGAGATCAACAGAAGAGCCAATTACAGACAGTATATCGGTATCCCGGGCAAGGTCGTGTATTTCAGATCACCGCCCAAGGATATCATAATCAGGGATGTCAGCAATAACGGTGTCGGTTTTCTCTCTGAGAAAAAGGGCGAATACAAGGTCGGGAAGATGGTCAATGTCAGCTTTAACGATGAAGACGGCAGATTCAAATTCGACCTGCGCTGCCAGATAGTGCGTGAGAGGGAGCTTGAGAACGGACGCTTCGAATACGGCTGTTTTGTGCCCAATCCGCCGTATATGCTCGGATCCTATGTTGCATACAAGCAGATAGAAGAAAGAAAACGGGTTCTCGGACATATTTAAGATCAGAGTAATGGTTTGAGGTGACGGTAGTGAAGACTGTACGGGAGATATTTGAAGAAAATATAAAGATGCTGGGGTATATTGACCGTGCGCTTATCTACTGCAGACAGTGCAGATACGATAAGGCGCTTTATATGCTCTCCCAGACGGGTGACGGGATCAATACCGTTTGCGATGCGATAGTACAGGATCCCGATTATTTCGGAAAGGTTTCGACCGATTCGATCTCGGAGATGCTCCGGGGCATTCTGGAAGCACGTCGCAAGAAGGATTATATCCTGCTTGCGGACCTTTACGAGCTGCAGGTCATTTCATTTATCATAGGAGTACAGCAGATAATCCTGAATAAGGAAGATTTCCTCGATTTTACCCCCGAAGTATATTCGACCAACATCGAACGTATGAAAATGATGGTCGGCGACGGTCTTAAGGAGCTGAACGGCGCGCTCGGCCCGGACGGGATGCCCGAGGATGAATTTATCAGAATGGGCGTGAACAGCCTCGCACTCCTTGATCAGCCGCTTGAGCCCGAGATCCTTCTTAAACGCGGTTACAGCGTGGAATTTACCTCCTGCGGACTGCTGACGATGCAGGCTCCTTTCGGCGAAGACGAGCCCATATATCTTCATACCAACGGGAATATCGTAAGAGAGAATTTCCTTCTTGCGCAGGAATGGGTAAGGAACAAGGCATCAAAATACATCGTTTTCGGATTCGGTATGGGATACCATATCAGGGAACTGCGTCTTCTCGCACCTGATGCCGATATCGTGGTATATGAGAGCGATCCGAATGTACTGAAGCTTTATGCCGCATTTGCCGACGGCATACTCCTTGACGATCCGAGGATAAGCATTGTTCTCGACCCGGAGAGGTTCCTCATTGAGAAGAGGCTCGGAGCGCTTGCGAAGGACGAGGAGGTCTGCGTACATTATCCTTCGATGAGACGTGAAAAATCCGGACAAAGACTCAGTCTTCTGGTTCCGTGGTCACAGGTAGTGGAGGAACTGTAATGTTGGGCAGTATTCTGTCGATACTGACGGCAGCCGGGGCATTCGGGGCAGACCGGTTAACGAAGCATATCGCGGACAATAAGCTGCCGGAGTGGAAAGACAAAAAAGAAGATCCGACAGCCTTTATACAATTTGGAAGAGCACGTAATTCAGGCTTTGCGGGCAGCAGGCTTGAGGGACACAGGAAACTTGTCGTTACCGTCTCACTGATAATATTTGCGGTATGTATCGTGATGTATGCGATGGTGCTTTCAAAGCCCGCGTCATTTACGATGAAAGCCGGAATGGGACTGATGATGGGCGGCGCGGCAGGTAATGTGTTTGACCGGATCGTAAACGGCAGGGTTACCGATTTTATCGTAATGAAACCTTTTAAAAGGATCATTTTCAATCTTGCGGATGTTTTTATACTGATAGGAGCCGTTGTCGCTGCGCTGTGCGAGATGCTGCAGGGAGTGGAATGATTTAACAGGCGGCTTGCCGCTGCGGAAAAGAAGACATGAAGCGTTATTATAAAGATTACAGTCATATGAGCAATGATACCAGGTGCGGAGGTGGAAATATGC
>JAILIQ010000365.1 GCA_024695205.1 Lachnospiraceae bacterium | reverse complement strand
CGATGAAGCTCGGTACCGAGTATGACCGTGCAACGGGAGCTCTTTCGATCGATCCGTCTGAAATAGTGGAATACTCATTTACGATCGAAGACAAGTATAAGGAAGGCGGATATCTCTGGGGAAGTGAGTCAAGCGCGGCGGTATATGACGGATATCTGTTCATTGGCGATAATGCGGGAACTTTCTACTGCCTGGATCTGAATACCATGAAAATGGTGTGGGTGCAGGAGCTAAACGAGGATATCAACTCTTCGCCGGTACTCGATATTGACGGTGACAATAAATACGTATATGTGGCAACGACCCTGAAGTACAACTACGACAAACATAGTATGGGAAATGCCGCTATCTGTAAGCTGAATGCGATGAACGGCGAGATAATCTGGAAAAAGCCGTACAATGTGCATACGGTGAAGGGGTATGCCGGAGGAGTGCTTTCAACGGGCGCGCTCGGGCAGGGTGTTATCTCGGACTACATCATTTATTCGGTCTCGAAGACTCCCGGACTTGAAGAAGGCTATCTTGTGGCTTTAAACCGCAAGGACGGGCGTGAAATGTGGCGTATCGATCTGGATATGTATTCGTGGAGTTCGACGATCATCACCTACACTCCCGACGGCAGGGCATATATAGTGCAGGGCTGTCAGAACGGTGATCTTCTGCTGATCGATGCTGTGAGCGGTACAGTAAAGAGCAGGCTGAATTTCGGATCGGCGATCGAGGCGACGCCTGTAGTATATAATAACAATATCGTGCTTGCGACGCGCAGTGAAAAGATACTCGGGGCAAGGATAAAGTGATCGCGTAAAAAGATACGCCAAAAATATTTTATACGGGGAAAAACAAGTGACAGATAAGGAAAAATGGATCACGATCCTGGTCTGCTTCTGCCTGCTGATATTGTCGGCAGGAGTCGGAGCATTTAAAGGAAAAACCGTTCAGGCGGGGATTTCGGACATAAAGGATCTGCAGGGAAGAACAATAGGCGGTGTCAACGGACGAATGCCCGAAAACAGTGCCAGGGTATTTTTTGAGAGCATGCTGGGCGTCAGACTGGGCGGTTACAAGGCCTACGACAATGTCGAAGAAACGGTGTACGCTCTTAAGACCGGTAAGATAGCCGCTGCCTGGGCGACCAATGTGACTGCGGATTATCTGGCCCGGAAATATTCGGGCGCAGACAACGGCCTGAAACTGAAAGTCTTAAGCACCGACGGGATGGCAGACATTGCCGGGCTTCCCGAAGGAAGATTTGAGTTCGGATTTGCACTCAAGAACGACAACAAGGGGAAGCTTCTGGCCGAGAAGCTTAACGAAGCGATAGACAGTGTGATCGCAAGCGATGTGTACCGGACTCTGGTAGAGGATTACATCGTAAATGCGGCTGATGTCACCGGGGAAAACAGATTTACCGAAGATGACATGATAGTTTCGGATCCCGCGTTCAAAAAGATATACGACAAGGAAGATCCGATCAGGGTCGGGATCACAGGTGCCACAGAACCCATTGAACTTATTGATATCGACGGGAAGCCTTACGGATTCTGCGTTGCATTTATGGATGAGATCGGTCAGAAACTCGGAAAAACGGTAGAGTTTGAAGTCCTCGACAATGAAACGGTATTTACAAGCCTTATGTCGGGAAGGATTGACCTTGTATTCTGCTACGGCACACCGGGGCAGATAACGACCGAAGGGACGAAGAACTGGATCATGTCGAACGGGTACTTAAGATGCAGCGGCTACAGAATGGTGACCCTGCAATAACCCGAAGCCTTAAAGAAATGAGGAAAATGCTTTGATAACAAGAATTTTTAATGCAATATCGGATAATCTGATCTCCGGAGGCGCTTATTACACAATAGCCAAAGCGACGCTCGTTACGCTGTTTATGACCGTTACCGCCTGGATAGTGGCGGCGGCTCTCGGTATCCTGGTCAGCTATCTTATGTGTTATGAGAAAAAGGTCGTATCATCGATCGGCAGAGGCCTGTGCTTCGTATTCAGGAGCATTCCCGCAATACTGGCATTATGGCTGTTCTACTATTGTATCCTCGGAAAAGTCGGGCTGCCGGCAATGATCTCGGGCGGATTTGCGATAGGCTTCTGGGGAGCCGGACATATGGCGGAGGTCCTTGCCAGAGCGGTCAGGAAGGAACAGCGCAGGCTGGGAACAAAGATAAGCGAAAAGCTTGAGCGCGTTTATTATACAACTGTAATACCGCAGGCTCTCGAGGATTCGCTGTTCGACCTGAAGAGGCTTGCGGTGCACATCATGCAGTGGACCGCGGTGACAGGCTATATCGGCGTCAACGATCTGACCGAGGTAATGTACGGGATTGGCCACAGGACCATGTATCCGTTCTTTTCGATATTTTTTGCGGCCATATTGTATATGATCGCAACGCTTCTGATCGAAGCGGCTTTCAGGCTCATAAAGAAGCTGCTCGAGGAAGAGCATGAAGAATGAGCGATTCGCAGAAAGAACCGGCAGCAGTATAAACAGTTATCAATAACAGGAGGTGTGACAATGGAGAGAAAAGAAATATTTGCGGCTGTAGACCATACTTTACTTTCCCAGACCGCAACATGGGAGGAGATCAAAACGATCTGCGACGATGCGATCAGATTCGCCACTGCATCGGTTTGTATTCCGCCTTCTTATGTCAGGCAGGCCAAGGAATACGTGGGCGACAAGATGGCGGTATGTACCGTCATAGGATTCCCGAACGGGTACAATACTACCGCAGTCAAGGAATTTGAGACAAAGGATGCACTTGAAAACGGAGCCGATGAGATAGATATGGTCATCAATATCGGCTGGGTCAAGGACAAGAAATTCGATGATATCGAGAAAGAGATCAGAACGCTGAAAGCCGCCTGCGGACAGAAAATACTGAAGGTCATAATCGAGACCTGTCTGCTTACGGATGATGAAAAAGTGGAAATGTGCAAACGCGTAAGCGCCGCGGGAGCTGATTTCATCAAGACTTCGACAGGATTTTCCAAGGCAGGGGCAACATTTGAGGATGTTGAACTGTTTGCGAAGAATGTCGATAAAAATGTCAGGATAAAGGCTGCGGGCGGAATATCGTCATTTGACGACGCGGAAAGATTTATGGAACTCGGCGCTTCAAGGCTTGGAACATCAAGACTTGTAAGGATCGCAAAATCCGAGACCAATATTTCCGGATATTAAGACATAAAGAGCTTTATCAGATCTTTTAATTTAAAAGCAGATCAAAAGTATTTCAAGAGCGTCAACGATGCAGGCTCAGCCGATCGCTCAGGATCAGCTCAGCCGGTCTGACTCTTGACATGGAGGCTGATCATGGAAAATAAGGACACACATGAAACAAAACTGCCGGTAAGATCGACGGGAACATCTATTACAAAAAACGGTACGCAGGTCGCAAAAACCACGACGGAGCTTCCCGATAAGTTCCGGATCAGTGACATAAAATGCCGTGAGCTGATCGCGAAGGCTACCGAAATGCTTAATTTCTCGTATACTCCCTATTCGCATTTCAAGGTAGGTGCCGCGCTGCTTACTAAGGGCGGTAAGATATACGGCGGCTGCAATATCGAGAATGCCGCTTACGGGCCGACAAACTGCGCTGAAAGGACTGCTTTTTTCAAGGCGGTGAGTGAGGGTGAACTCGAATTTGCCGCAATAGCGATCGTAGGAGGAGCCAACGGAAAGATCAGGGATTTCTGTCCGCCATGCGGCGTATGCCGTCAGGTGATGCGCGAATTCTGTGACCCTGAGAGCTTCTACGTTATACTGGCAAGGAGTGAAGCGGACTACTGGGTATATACGCTTGAGGAGCTGCTGCCTATGAGCTTCGGACCCGAAAATCTCTGACGGCCGATACCGGCAGCCGGTCTTAAACAGCATAAAAGGGGTCTGACCGATCACGGCTGATCGGCAGACCCTTTTTGATATCTTTCACTCGTAATGGTGTTTTATTTAACCTTCGCATGTTGTAGTATAAAAGAAACTCAAAATCCGGATATACATGACGGAAAACAGGTATATGAACAGAATGGAAAAATCCACAAAAACACTGCTGATCGCGGCCATTGCGGCAGCAGTCATAAACATGATCCCGTACGGTCTTTTGCCTGCGAAATATCTGGGAACGATCATGTGGTGCGCAGTCACTGTGGCATGGATCGGAAGGGTGAATTATTCGATAGTGCAGAACAATCTGCGCAGATATCTGTCAGCGGGCGGAGTGATGCTGATCCTGCTGTTTCTCATGAGAATATGCAGATACAATTTAATCGATGATTTTCCGACCATAGGAAGATATCTCTGGTATGCATATTATGTACCTTTTATCGTACTTCCCCTGATCGCGCTGCTCATGGCGCTGTGTATCGGGCGTTCGGAAAAGGAAGCGTCTCAGGAAAGAAAAGTACTCAAAACTGTCATGTGGTCGGCCGGCGCGTTGCTCCTTGCGGCAATAATGACGAACGATCTGCACGGATCTTTGCTGAAGATCACATATTATCCGGGAAATGAGCAGACTCATACCTACGGATGGATGCTGTATCTTGTTATGGCCTGGATGACAGCACTCTCTGTTACTTCATTTGTGATCATAATGAAACGCTGCGTTGTTTCGGGAAGCCGTAAACGATGGTACATTCCCGCCGCGGTCTTTGGTTTCGGGGCTGTCCTTTATCTTATCTATTATCTGAACGGCGGCAATTCCCCGGAGCTGTTCGGGGTCAAACTGTATCTGATCCAGGAGGTCTGCGTGATCCTGTTTGCGGGAGTGTGCGAGGCGTGCATCGATATCGGCCTTATACCGTCCAATTCGGGATACCGCAGGATATTCGGCGAATCGGAATGGAATGTCACGATCGCCGATGCGGAAGGAAGGCAGATCTACACATCCGGAAATATGGACGATATAACTCCGGAAATGATCAAAACAGCGCTGTCCAGACCGATCACCACTCAAAACGGATATATCTTGAGAGCCGTGAAGATGCAAAACGGGATCACGGCGTGGATGACCGATGTTTCCGGCATTATGAGGATCAACAGGGAGATAACCGAAGCTACAAGAGAGCTTGAAGATGAAAATGAGGTTATCCGTCAGGAAGCGGCGATCAAATTGAAAAGAGCTTCGTTTGAAGCTCAAAACAGGCTGTATGACAGTATCATCCCGCTGATCAGGCCGCAGCTCGATCTTATAGACGGGCTGCTTAAGGATCCGGGCGATAAAAATATTCTCAG
The DNA here is from genome assembly GCA_024695205.1 of Lachnospiraceae bacterium. Classification (GTDB taxonomy): domain Bacteria; phylum Bacillota; class Clostridia; order Lachnospirales; family Lachnospiraceae; genus RUG11977. The sequence continues at coordinate 4,915 of JAILIQ010000365.1, read as the reverse complement.
CGCTATGCTGATATGCATTTATATAAAGAGAAGATTCAATCTGGCTATTGTGACCGAAGATGCGGACAGTACCGATGTCGATGAGCTCTATCTTGCGATAAGGGAGACAACAGAGGCATTGGCGGATATCGGCATTCTGGCATTTACGGATATGTCCTATGGGAGCCCGGCCGACGATGCGACTCATCTGATCGATTCAAAAGCCCTGCTCACGGCGTATGAATTCTTTGAAAAGGTGATAGAACTTGCGGCGCCGGATATATCGGGCCTGTTTGTAAATATAGGTCTGGAAAACAACGCTCCGCATGTGAGGATACTGCTAAAGACGAGTGCGGTGATCGGTTTTGATAAGACATATGTAGAAAAGTGTGCAAAAACGGGTGCATATACAGAGATCGAGAAGGATGAGGATGCAACCGCGATAAGCCTGGAGTACAGGTAAAACGGGCAACCGTCACCGATGCGACCATTAGATACTCACTTTGTTCGTATCATGGAGGAAATAAAAATGATGATGATCGAGCTTCCGAAATCGGCGCTCTTTTTATTGTTTCTGATATGCTTTGTGATATCTGTCTGGACATCTACGGCCTTTATACGCAGCTTCTGGTCGCGCAGACGGGCAAAACACCGCTTTATGTACGGCATCAGTGCGCTCCTTGCGGTGATCCTGCTGCAGTTTTTCATGGAGGATGCGGATAAGGTGCCGGCGCCGGTCTGCTTTGTGGGGGTTCCGCTGCTTGCGGTGCTGTTTACAATGGTGCTGGCGATCACGAACGGTAAACGGCTCAAAGGCATATTTACGGTGTTCGGAGGCAATGAGGATCTGGGACCCGGTGCAGTCAAGGAATGCGTGGACCGTCTTCCGATGGGTATATTCTGCTATTACCCTGACGGCAGGGTAAAGCTGGTCAATAATGTTATGAGCGGACTGGTGGTCAGGATGTCGGGCGACAGCTTCCTGGACGGCAACACGCTTAAAAATGAGCTGAAAAAACGAAGCCTGGATCCGATATCCGGCATGTCCCACATTATCCGAACGGACGATGACAGGATATACAATTTTCAAGAGAAGGGCATCATGTTTGACGGAAAGCCCCTCTATGAGATCCTTGCAAATGATGTGACGAAGGAATACGCGCTTACCGAAGCCCTCAGGGAAAAGGAAAAAAGTGTTGCGCAGCTTAACGGCAAATTAAAGGAGCTGGCCGACGAAACCTTAAAGACTGCGATCGAGAAGGAAGTTCTCGACGCAAAGATCAAGGTCCATGACAATTTCGGCAGGGTAATCCTGTTTACACGAAGGTACCTGCGTGACAGGGGAAATTCTTTCGAAAATACTTCGGGGAATGCTCCAGAGGATATAACAAGGAACATTTATGAGGACACTTCGGGGAATGCTTCGGAGGATGTAACAAGGAACATTTACGAAGAGGCTGAGGGGAATGCTTCGGAGGGTGCAATAAGGAACATTTCCGAAGATGCCGCAAGGATCGCTTCCGAGATCAGGCAGCAGACTACACTTCTGAAAAACGAGAGCCCCGATGAATGGCGTCGTGACTATGATTATGTTTACAGGACCGCAAGGCTTCTCGGGGTGAAGATAGATCTTTACGGTGAGCTGCCTTCATCGGGAAAACAGGAGAAGCTGGCTGTTTCGGCACTGAGCTGTACCCTGCTCAATTCCGCACGGCATGCGGGAGCGGACAGGATGATCGTTGCGATAAGACAGGTAAAATACAGCAGTGACAGGAAAAAAACGGATGACATCCTTAAGGGGGATGACGGAGAATTATTCTACGAAATGCGAATAACCGACAACGGTAGAACGACAAACGGCCCCATAATCGAGAAAGGCGGACTTGTAAATTTAAGACGCGAGCTCGAGAACGAGGGCGGGCAGCTTAATATCGAATATGAACACGGAGTGGTCGTAAATGTGGTCATTCCGGCACAGACTCAGCCCGGGAACGGCTGATTCCGGAAGAAAACGAAGTAACAGAAAAAATCTCGACCTGCCGGGTCCTGACCGGCAGAAAGGAGCAGATCTATGGCATACAGGGTGGTGATCGCCGATGATGAAAAGACCTCACGCAATCTGTTTGAATACATACTTGCCGATTCGGACGATTATGTGCTTGAGGCGAGCTTCGCGCGCGCAGATGAGGCGGCGGAATACATAAACAAAAAGGGCGCCGATCTGTGCATCATGGATATCGTGATGCGTGAAGGTGCAAGCGGGCTTGAAGCGGCAAGGACGATCAAACGGGATACACCCGGTGTCAAGATCATCCTTGTAACCTCTAACGTCGATCCGAACAGTATCAAGGAAGCCCGGAAATCCAGGGTGGAAAGCTTCTGGTACAAGGAATCGTCCGAAGAACCGCTGCTTACCCTTATGAACAGGACGATGGCAGGAGAGAGCATTTACCCGGATACGACGCCGAAGATCGTGCTCGGAAATGCTCCCGCAGCTGATTTTTCAAAGCGTGAATACGATGTCTTAAGGGAACTTGTCATGGGAAAGAGCAACCGCCAGATCGCGGAAAGCCTCTTTATCAGTGAGGAAACCGTCAAGACTCATATTCAGCATATGCTTGAAAAAACCGGCTACGCCAACCGGGTTGAGCTTTCGATAAACGCTGCGCTTTACAGGATCGTCGCTCCGCAGGCCGGATCTTCGGAGAACCTGTGAGGCAGGATGAAACCGGAACTGATGCCGGCAGACTGAAGCGCGTGGCGAAGGTAAGATATAATCATGCCGCCGGTAAATTTAAACTTATGATACCCAAGAACCGGAGATTTTGGTCATGATGGCTCAAAAAGGCGTATCCATGCGGTATGATCGCACCGGGCGTCTGATAAAAAATGGGTGACACCGGACAGGCTTTCGGGTATAATTATGTTATGTATTGAGTTTATTTATAAAGATTTATTGAGAGGAGAAGGCAAATGGCTAAAAACTTGAAAAAACTCACACTTCTGCATTCAAATGACATGCATGGGGATTTCCTTGCGGAAAATGTGGACGCCAACCTTGTCGGAGGTGTTTCGATGCTCTCCGGTTATATCAACAAGGTAAGGCAGGAAGAGGAAAACGTTATTTACGCGATCGCGGGAGACATGTTCAGAGGTTCGATCATAGACTCGGAATTTCAGGGCATTTCCACGATCCAGATTATGAACCTGCTTGCGCCCGATATCGTTACGCTCGGCAACCATGAGGTGGACTACGGAATTGCGCACCTGCTGTTCCTTGAAAAATGCGCAGATTTCCCCATCATTAACGCGAACCTTCATATTCAGACCAATCACGCGCGTCTGTTCAAGCCCTGCCATGTCATTGAGATCGACGGCATGAAGATACTGTTCATCGGCATCCTGACAGAAAACGTTATCGCGCAGTGCAAGACCGACGGACTGATCGGTACTTTCGTAAATATCGAAGACGCCGCAGAGGAAGTCGGAAGGATCTGTAATACTTACAATGCCTCGGATATAGACTTTACGGTTCTGCTTACACATATAGGCTTTGAGGAGGACAAGAAGCTTGCAGAGCTGCTTGATCCGTCATGGGGCGTTGATGTGATCATCGGAGGCCATTCACATACATTTATCAATGAGCCCGCTGTTGTAAACGGTATTCCGATCGTGCAGGCCGGAACCGGGACCGATCAGATCGGACGCTTCGATATAATGATCGATACCGACGAAAACTGCATTGATTCCTATACATGGAAGCCTGTTCCGATCACTTCGGAGAACTGCCCGAGAGATCCTGCTATCGAGGAAGTCATCGGAACCTACAAGTCGCGTACCGATGCCAAATACGGTCAGATACTTACAAAGTTTGTCAGACAGCTCACACATCCCACCAGGATCCGTGAAACGGAGCTTGGCGATCTGTTCTCGGATATTCTTAAGGATTCGCTCTGTTGCGATATTTTCCTGCTCGGCTCGGGCAGCATCCGTAACGAACAGCTCGGACCGGTTGTTACAAAGGGCGATCTGAACGAATGCTTCCCTTATGATGATGCCGTACATATGGTATATGCCACGGGCGCACAGCTTAAGCATATGGTCAAATTCATGCTCAGAGACGGTGTATTTGCAGGTGAGCACTGCGAATTCTATCAGCTGTCGAGGGGACTGCTGGTTGAATACGACCAGGCTTCACATTCATTCTTAAGGTTTGAGTTTGAGGGCGAGCCGGTAGATGATGAGAAGGTATTTACCATAGGTCTTCAGCATTTCCATTTCCTGAACATGGCTAAATCCTTCGACATAAGGCTTGAAGAGCTTGAGAAGAACCACAAACAGCGCGTGGTTGCCACATCCTGTACACAGATCATTGAGGAAGCCCTTATCAGCGGACTTCATCAGAATGCCAAGGGAGAGGGCAGGCTGATACTTCATCTGGTATGATATATGCATAAATGTGACTTGAAAAAAGTTTATAAAATGCTATAATAAGGGATACGATGAAAAGGTCGTAATCATTATTGCATTATTTGCAAAACAGGAGGAAAAATTATGAAAAAAGTTTTATCACTTGTTCTTGCACTGTGCCTTGTTCTTTCGCTTGCCGGCTGTTCCAAGTCCGGCGATTCCGGAAACAAGGACTCGTACAAGGTAGCAATGATCACCGACTACGGTGACATTACCGACCAAAGCTTCAACCAGACAACCTATGAAGCCTGCAAGGCATTCTGCGATGCCAACAAGGTCACATTTACCTACAAGAGACCTTCGGGTGATTCGACAGGCGAGCGTGTTACCGCAGTTGAGAGCGCGATCGATGAGGGCTACAATGTAATCGTTATGCCCGGTTACGCTTTCGGCGGAACTATCGTTGAGGTAAGCGAGAAGTACAAGGATGTCAAGTTCGTTGCACTTGACGTTTCTGCAGGCGACA
>JAILIQ010000172.1 GCA_024695205.1 Lachnospiraceae bacterium | reverse complement strand
GACAAAGTGCGAAGGATGGATCGGCAGCAGTGATATACGGATCGTAGTGGAAAATACCGATGGATTCCGCGGTTATGAGAAGAAGGCGATCGAATATCTGCTGCAGAGTCCATGTTTCGGACTGACATGGGATATCGGGCATTCGAAGGCAACCGGCGAAAAAGATGTGTCTTTTATTTCAGAGCATCGGGAACGTCTTTTACATTTTCATATTCATGACGGAGCTGAAAATCCCGCAAAGAATCATTTGGCACTCGGTGACGGAGAGATAGACCTTTCAGACAGACTGAGGCTGGCCGAAAGTAAAAATGCCAGATGTGTTCTGGAAACCAAGACCATTGAAGCATTGAAAAAATCAATACTGTGGTTAAAGAAAGAAAAGTACAGATGAACCGTCGCATTATTTTGATTTTAGCCGGGGGAAACACGATTTCCCGCTTCCGGACGGGTATCACTTTGTGGATCCGGTCACATCGGACCCCTTTGAAGACGGCTAAGAGTCTGCCGGTTTGATGGCTCATTCAGGTGTAAAAGGAGATAAAATCAGTGAAAACAGTAGAAATACTCGGTGCAAATCGATTTGAGACATATACAAAAACACGCATCGGCAGTCGTGCAGTGATCATAAGAGACGGTAAGATACTTCTTTCACATGAAACTGTGAGCGGCTGGTGGCTTATACCCGGAGGAGGCATGGAAGAAGGCGAAACACCGGAAGAGTGCGTCATAAGAGAAGTTGAGGAAGAGACCGGGATGATCGTTCGTCCGGGTGAGCAATTCCTGACTCTGCACGAATATTATGAGGAATACCGCTATACGAGCTTCTACTATGTGTGTGAAGTGACGGGTGAGGGGCGGCTGCATCTGACGGATGAGGAAAAGCACCGCGGCCTGGTGCCTGAGTGGCTTCCTCTGCAGGAAGCAATAGATCTGTTTTCCAAACATGAGTCATACGCGGACGAAAGCGAAGAAAAAAGGGGGTCCTACCAGCGTGAATATATGGCGCTGTCGGAATATATGAAATATCGTCTGCAGCAGACGTTTGCGGGGATAAGCCCACTATCTTAGACGGTGGAAGCTGGTGACGCCCGATGGAGATGAAAGTGGAGCCGCCGCACTTTAGGTGCGGCGGCTCCTGACATTACAAGCGGTTTACGTACATCAAACCTTATACTGCGCAAGATCCGAGTTGATCGAGTCCGAATACTGGTTCAGATTCTCGGAGATTCCTGTGATGTTTTCTGTTTCGGTATTCAGTTTATTGTTTTCCGATACTATCGTATTGCTCAGATCAAGGATCTGGGCAATATTTGCGGCCTGTTCCTCGGTTGTCGCCGCATTGTTGGAAGCAACATCGTTTATCCTGCCGATACCGTCTGCGATCGTGCTTATGCCGTCAGTTGCGTTGGCAACATCTCCGTATATCTTATCGAATGCTTCATTGGCACCGGATACGGCTTTGGTGCATTTCTCCATATCTTCGACACATATTCCCGCTTTTGCGTTTATATCGGAGATGTTGGTGGTGATGCCTTCAACGAGCCTGCGGATCGTTTCGGTTGCCTGAGATGACTGGGTGGCCAGTGCTCCGACCTCAGAGGCAACTACTGCGAAGCCCTTACCGAGATCACCGGCTCTTGCCGCTTCGATCGAAGCATTAAGAGAAAGAAGGTTGGTCTGACTGGAGATGGCGTTTATCGTATCGGTGATACCGGTTATCTCTTCTACGGTTTTGGCGGTATCGCGGATGAGGGCTGTAAGCTCATTGATCGTACGGCTAAGGGTTCCGACATTCCTGGTCATGCCGGCCATCTCATTCCTGCCCTGATCGGAAGCGGTGAGCGTATTTTTACACAGATCCATGACATCTTTGGCGTTCTGCGAAAGCTGGCTGGAGGTTGCGGCAAGATCGGTGGCTGACTGGGCGATCTCTTCTATTGAGGAATTCATCTCGTTAAGAGTAAGATTAAGCTTGCCGATCGACTCGCCCTGATTGGTATTGGCGTCGGACAGGGTGTGTGAGATCTCATAGCATTCACCGGCGCAGCTGTTCATCTTGCCGGAAATACCCGACAGCCTGTTGAGAGTATCTCTCATCTTACTGATATATTCGTTGAGGCTTTCCGCAAGAGTCGTTATTTCATTGTTGCCTTCGGGAATGATCTTTACGGTGAAATCACCCTTGCTGATATCGGTGATCCTTTCGGTTATCGTCGTTACGGGGTTGATAGCCTTGTTTATTATGTAATAGATCACAAATGAGAGCAGCAGGAGCAGGATAATGGCGCTCACAAAGGTGATGAACATAACCTTTAATATGCTGTTGCTGAGCAGAGCGGTGGGAACCGCACTTACGACTGTCCATGAGGTACCTTCTATATCGGTTGCCGTGACCATTTTTGAACCTGCGGAAGTTTTCACGGTAAGCACTTTATCGCCGTCGGCCCTGCGGTCCTTGTTGATCGATTCAAATATCGAAGAGATGCCTTTGACCACGGGATCGGATGCGGATTTAAGGTTCTGACCGACAGTATTGGCGTCGTTGCTTATCAGAACATCCTTTGTGTCCTTGTTGATAATGTAAAACAGCGCATCAGGGGAGATCGAGACGAATCTCGAAACCTTTTCGGCGACCTTATCAAAGTTGATATCGCTTGAAAGAACAACACTGTCACCGACCATGACCGAGCAGGCGAGGCAGGTCTTTCCGGTGGATGCATCGATATATGGCTCCGAAGAGAATATGCCTCCGTTTTTGCTGACCGCTCCGGTATACCAGGGCCTGTCGGTGAAAACAAATGTATCGTCGGGAACCCAGCCCGAGCCGTCGAGGAATTTTCCGGTATTACCGTATGCAAGATAGATATCCTGGGAATCCGGATCCTGCGCGGTGAGCTTAAGGAGCATCGTTAATGCGTCGTCATAGGACAGTTCGGGGATATTTCTCATTACCTCGGCGGTCTGATTGACTCTTTCGCGGACGCCGTTCCACCAGTTTTCGATCTGGCCCGCATAAGTTGACGATTCTCTGGCAAGAATGTTGTTGGTGAGGTTCTGGATGTTGTCAGAAGCCACTTTGATACTTATCTGTGTGATGATAACGATAATGATGGCTGCATAAATTATCATCTGACTGAGTAGCGATTTTTTTAGTGATTTTCTCTTTACTTTTTTCATAGCTGTGTTTTCTCGCCTCCGTTCACTCCGTTCATTGTGTATGAATATTTATACTATTCATTAATTTTGATTATACTCCGAGCATAATTTTTGTCAATAAACAATGATTTTTTTGACCCTTGCAGTGCATTTATGTTATAATAATAAAGAATATTGCCATATGGACGGTCGATCCGGAGAACATATGGGGTGTTTGAAGGAAAGCGGAAATCCGCCTTGGTTTGGCAGTTCTTTAGGGAACCGGAGAATGGTTAGGGGGTAAAGCCTGAATGAGTCTGGTAAAAATAGAACATTTACGAAAAGAGTATCCGAATGTCACACCCTTAAAGGATGTCACCGTGGAGATCAATAAAGGCGATGTTATCTCGGTCATAGGCCCCTCGGGCACAGGCAAATCCACTCTGCTTCGCTGCCTGAACCAGCTTGAAAAAACCGACTTCCGGCAAGGTGTTCTTTGACGGGCAGGAGATAACGGCGCCCGGCTGCAGGATGGAATTTGTCCGGCGCAAGATGGGAATGGTATTCCAGTCGTTCAATCTGTTCGACAATCTGAATATCATCGAAAATGTGATGGCTGCGCCTGTAAAGCTGCTCGGCAGATCCAGACAGGAAGCCTATGATGACGGCATCAGACTGCTCAAGCGTGTCGGACTTGCGGAGAAAGCTCAGAACTTTCCTTCGGAGCTGACAGGCGGGCAGAAACAGCGTGTGGCCATTGCTCGTGCGATAGCGATGCAGCCTGAAATGATACTGTTCGACGAGCCCACATCGGCTCTCGATCCCACGATGGTCGGCGAGGTGCTTCAGGTTATCAGAAATCTGGCGGGTGAAGGCATGACCATGATGATCGTCACCCATGAAATGAAATTTGCCCGGGATGTTTCGAACCGCGTATTCTATATGGATGAGGGCGGCATTTACGAGGACGGAACTCCGGAGCAGATATTAACGCTCCGAAGCGCGAAAAGACCAGAGTGTTCATAAAAAGGCTCAAACAGCTCGAGGTTGATATTGACAGCGAAAATTTCGATTTTATCGCGATCAGCTCGCAGCTTGAAGAATTCGGCAGGAACAACATGATGCCGCAGAAGCTCATAAGGAATGCCCAGCTTGTATTTGAGGAGATCGTTTCCGAGAATCTCGTTCAGTACAGTGAAAATGTGGGTACGCTGTATCCGATCCGCGTCATTGCCGAGTACTTCGATACCGACGAGAGTCTGACAATGATCATAAACTACTGCGGCGAACAGTACGATCCGTTTTTGGACGGTGATGAGCTTTCGATGAAGCTTGTGAAAAAGCTGGCAAGCGAGTCGGAATACTGCTATGAAGACGGGAATAACAGGATCAAGGTTTGTTTTAGGTAGATAAGCAGATCACAAAAACAGATGGTAAGGGACAGGGAAGATCATGAAAGCAGCACTATATTCACAGAATAAACAGAGCAGCGGCCTTATGAAAGCCATAATACTGGTTTTGGCGGGTCTTGCGGTCAATCTTTTATTTTCGAACGTGACCAAATGGCTGGAGCTGCCGCTTTACATAGATAATGTCGGTATCTTGCTGACTTCGGCCCTCGGAGGCTATATCCCCGGAGTTGCGGTCGGTTACATTACCAATGTCATCAACGGTATAAACGATTCGTCGAGCTATTATTACGGGACGATCAGCGTGATCAATGCCGTGATAGGGGCTTACGGGGCTCACAGGGGCTGGTTCAAAAAGATCCCGACAATCCTTCTGACCATACTGCTGCTTACGATATCGGGCGGTGTGCTGGGGTCGATACTCACGTGGATGCTGTACGGCTTCGATCCGGAGTACGCAAAGCCCATTGCCTCAAGCTTCTATGAAAGCGGGATGGGACCGTTCTGGGCACAGTTCTGGTCGGATGTCATTTACGATGTGATCGATAAGACGATCACGGTTCTTCTCGTGCTTCTGTTGCTGTTCATCGTTGAGAAGCTTTTAAAGATCAAAAAGATCGATTTTACATTCTGGCATCAGAACGTACTTGACGAGGAGGAGCTTAAGTCGGTCAGGAACAGCAGGACCAAGGGAATGTCTCTTCGCAGCAAGATACTGCTCCTGCTGGCGGGAGTCATGATCATAATCGCTCTTGTCACAACAGGGATCAGCTACTGGCTCTTCAGGAACAAGATAATCGAAAATAACGGGAAAATGGGAGCCGGGATCACGCGTATCACAGCTCAGATGATCGATCCCGGGCGCATTGACGAGTATATTGAAATGGGCACGCCGGGATCACCGGTCAACACCGGCGTTGATACCTATAACGGCAAATCCGAAGAATACAACTATATAGTCGAGCATATGGAGCGCATAGCCCGGAGCCACGAAGATATCAAGTACGTATATGTCGTAAGGATGACGCCGGAAGGCTACGAAGCCATATTTGACGCGGATATAGGGGATGAAAATACCTGGCAGGCCGGTCAGATCATACCTTTCCAGGACAATTTCCTGCCGTATAAGGAAATGGCGTTAGACGGCGGGGATATACCACCGATCATAATGGACGATGAGTACGGATGGCTGCTTTCCATTTTCGAACCCATATATGATAACAGCGGCCGATGCGTATGTTATTCGTGCGTGGATGTACGCATGAGCACCATAAAAGCTGACGAGCTGAATTTCCTTGCAAAGGTGATCTCGCTGTTCGTAGGCTTCTTCGTAATGGTGCTTGCGGTATTCCTGTGGCTTACGGATTACTGCATCATTTACCCGATCAACGCGATGGCGCTGGCAGCGAAGGATATGGCCTTCGGAATTGACGGCACCAAGCGGGAGGAAGCAGAGAATATCAAAAGGCTGGGCATCAGGACCGGAGATGAGATCGAGACCCTGTATATGGCGCTTGCCAAGACCGGCGATGATATCGTAAAGCATGTCGCTGCGATCGAAGAGCATCAGAAGACCATCAGCAAGATGCATAACGCGCTTATCACGGTGCTTGCCAATATGGTCGAGAGCCGTGACAAATACACCGGCCACCATGTCAAGAACACCGCGGCATATGCCAGAATCATACTTGATGAGCTGAAAAAAACCGATAAATACAAGGATATAATCACCGAAGAATACGAGGATACGGTCATCAATTCCGCACCTTTGCACGATGTCGGCAAGATCAAGATCTCGGATACGCTGCTCAATAAGAACGGAAGGCTTACGGATGAGGAATTTGCGATCATGCAGAGCCATACGATAGCCGGCAAGGAGATCATCGAGGAAGCGGCAGGCATGGTAAGCAGCGATTCGGGATATCTGAACGAGGCCAAGGATCTGGCGGCTTACCATCATGAAAAATGGAACGGCACAGGCTATCCGTTCGGACTGAGCGGCGAGGATATCCCGCTTTCCGCACGTGTCATGGCCGTTGCGGACGTATTTGACGCGCTTGTTTCGAAGCGCAGTTATAAGCCGGGATTCCCGGTCGAGAAGGCCATGAGCATCATCAGGGACGGTGCCGGGACTCATTTTGATCCCGAGATCACGGAAGTATTCTTAAGATGCGAGGATGAAGTAAGGCGCGTTGCCCAGGAGAATTATGAGAAGGACAATGCAGGGGAGGAGACTGCCGGCACAGATTCCGGGAAAAGAAACTGAGTCGGACAGTCTGTAGTGAAGTGAAAAGGGTGCAGAGAGAGGCAGGCGTATGAAAGTTACAAGCAGGGGCGAGATCAAGATTACCGGGGATGAGTATGCGGGTTTTTACTCATGTGGCATGACTATGCTGCAGAGCTCTACAATGCGCAGATTTACGAAGGCTGAGGAAGATGATGCAATAAAATACATCTCGGAAAACGGGCTTGAACTGAAAGTTAAAACCGCTGTGAGTCCGTACAGCGACGCGTATGAGGTAAATACCTGCTTTACCAACAATTCATCCGCGCCCGTGACTCTTGAGATGATGACTTCGTTTCTGCTGCCTGATATCAGGGCCGATAAGTTGCACAGGATACAATCCTTCTGGAGCGCGGAGGGCAGACTGAAGACCGATGACCTCTGTGAGATCAATATGGAACATGCCTGGAATCATATGGCGTTTCGTGTCGAGAAATTCGGCAATGTAGGCTCGATGCCGGTAAGAAAGTATTTCCCTTTCGTTGCGCTTGAAGACAGCAGGACACATGCATTTACGGCAGTACAGCTGTATTCGCCCGCTTCATGGCAGATAGAGCTGGTAGTGCGGCAGGGGCTGAAGGAAGAGGTTGAATCGGTAACCTTAGCAGGAGGGATAGCCGACCGCGATTTCGGGCAGTGGATGAGGACGGTCCTGCCCGGAGAAACCTTTGATGCACCGAAGGCAGTTGTTGCTGTCGGCAGATCCCTGGAGGAAGTCTGCGATAAGCTTGTCAGGGCACAGCATCCGGATATCAGCCCGGTTGACGACCGGATGGGAATTACATTTAACGAATACTGCACAACCTGGGGCAACCCGACTGCTGAAAATCTCAAAAAGCTTGCGGACAAGATCAGCGGAAAGGGCATTCAATATCTGGTCATGGATTCAGGCTGGTATTCCGACTGTGGAAACTGGTGGGAGTACAGGGGCGACTGGAGTGTCAACAAAAAGAGATTTCCGAACGGTCTCAAAGAGGTTGCCGACTATATTCGCGAGCGCGGTATGATACCCGGCATCTGGTTTGAATTCGAGCTGGCCGCACCCAAATCGGGACTGTATGATGATCCGGCGCATTTTGTGAAAAAGGACGGGGTGCCGCTCACGGTCGGCGGAGCGCGGTTCTGGGACATGGAAGACCCTTATGTAGAGGGATATTTACGCGAAAATGTAATCAAAACCCTTAAGGATAACGGGTTCGGCTATATCAAGATCGATTACAACGACACGATGGGAATGGGTTGTGACGGACCGGAAGATGACAGCATAAAGTCGGATGGAGCGGTAAGCGACGGAACGGAAAATAACGGAAAGACATATAACAGGACAGAAGATTGCAGGGCAAAGTCAGACGGGCCCGGAGAAAACCTTCGCAGAAAGGTTGTTGCAACACAGAGATTCTTCAAGGAGCTCCGGCGCGAAATACCTGAGCTTGTGATCGAGAACTGCTCAAGCGGCGGACACAGACTGGAACCTTCGTTCATGGAACTGGCTTCCCAGGCGAGTTTCTCGGATGCGCATGAGATCGCTTCTCTTCCTATTATTGCAGCCAACCTGCACAGGGTGATCCGTCCCGAACAGAGCCAGATATGGGCGGTGCTGCGTACGAAAGATACCGATTCCCGTATTTACTACTCGCTGTGCGCCACATTACTCGGACGCATGGGTCTGAGCGGGGATATTTACGATCTGAACGAACATCAGTGGAAGCTGCTGGAGGATGCGATCGCTTTTTACAGGAAGGCGGCTCAGGTAATAAAGGAAGGTTCGACGGTTAAGATCATTTCCGAGCCCGGCAGCTATAATAGGCCGCAGGGCGGACAGCTTGTGGTGCGGAAGCTCGGCGATACTGAATTATGTGTATATCATCGTTTTGAAAAGTCTGTGCCGTTTGAAGAGTTTGCCCGAAAACACGGGCTGAATGAATATTGCGCCAAAACTGCGGATACGGTCGTATACGGGAAGGCGGAATGTGATTTCTCGGCTGAAGCCCGGATATTTAACAGTAAAAAGAGTGAGTGAAGTAATGTTAATACCTGTAATACTATAAAATAGTAAACAAAATAATGTTAGAAAATCAAAAACTTCCCTTGAAAGCAGGCTTTCGGGAAGTTTTTTTGATATGATGCTCAGGCAGACTGCGGCGAAATATGAACAAAATGTAACAAAAAAATCAATGCTTTGACATATTCTTGACATAATGAACTTATATATTCGACTACGTAAGTCAAAATCCGCGGATAAGCGGGGGAGTAGCACGGTGTGTCACATCCGAATCAGATCGTGCGATCCGGGTTTGTCCGTGAATGTTACAAGATTTTGACTTGTTAATATTTCATAACTGGGATGTTCGTAATATTTATCTTTTTGGTCAACAAATCTCTTGACCTTGGAGATGAGTATTGCTATAATGTCTCTTGTTATGGAATTCGTTATGTGAGTATGCGGCACATGACAAATTTAATACCATTTATTCTTCGAAACTGAAGAGAACGGATCATCGGAGTTTGTATCAAAAATGTCCGCTGTTCTGGCCGGTTATCGTGATTGCTGCTTTTGCAACAACCATAGTTAACGGCAAGATAATGGATATTTTTTCATCCTGACTTCAGAATGCCGAAAAACAGAGGTTTTCGGAGGATAAAATAATCTAATCCAGGAGGAAGAAAAATGAAGAAGTTTTTCAAAGCCCTTGCATTAGTTCTTGCTCTTACATTGGTAATCGGAACCATACCTGCAGCTGCAGCCGAAGATTACACAATGAAGTATAAGACCAAGAAGCTCTATGTGGGCACAGCGAGAGGCTACAAGGTTGAGAAGGACGAAAAAGTTTACTCAAAGTACCTCTCAAAGATTTCCTTTGCCAAGGCGATCGTTGGTATCGACAGCAAGGCAGAGGCTATTGAGAAAAAAGTTACCGCTAAGTCTTCTGACGAGACCGTAATCAAGGTTCAGAAGAGCAAGGCAAGAGTTAAGGCAGTTGGCATCGGCCAGGCAACTGTTACCTATTATGTAGGTGGCGCACTTGTTGGTTCGATCGACTACACTGTTAAGAAGACAGCTAATGACGGTACTGTATGGCTTAACCGTGCACTTGCTGACACCGAGAGCGTTGTTATCGGCAAGGCATATGAAGTTTCTGCTCCTCGTTCAATCGACAAGATCACTGTTGATACCGATGAGAGAAGACTCTATGTTACCGATAAGGATGGCAACAAGGTTGATGAGAAGATTGCTGTTGTTACTCCCGTTGAAGGCAAAGAGCGTCTTTGGACTGTTAAGTTCCTTAAGCTTGGTGAGTATGTAGTTGTTGCAGAAGCTTACCAGAGTGACAACTATGACGGAGCTACAGGTGTTGCTAAGCATGCTGTAACCGTTAAGAATCCTACCCTTACAAAGGTTAAGGAAACAGCTAACAACGTTGTAACCCTTTACTTTGATGATGATGCTTCATCAATCACCAAGGATGATATCGATCTTTACTATCTTACCGCTACCAACACCAAGATCCATGATAAGGTTATCAAGAGTGTTAAGGCAAGTGAAGACGGAACATCCGTAGCAGTTGAGATCTACAGCACATTCACTCCTAAGGTTGAGTACTGTGTAACTGTTGGTGAGACCACAGAGAAGTTCACTGCTAAGAGTGCAGGCGTTGAGAACATCGCTCGTTTCGAGATCGTTGAGTCTCAGATCGCTGTTGGTTCTATCAAGACTGTAACCTATAAGTTCTATGATGAAGATGATATGCTGATCACAGGCGTTGTTCCTTCTGATCTTACCATCTCCAAGGTATCAGGTCCCGACACAGCATTTGCTACAGGCCAGAACAATGTATATCTTGCAAAGGCCGGCGACACAATGGTTGTAAAGGCTACTTATACCACACTTGATGCTAACTATGATACCGTTAAGCATGAGTCTCCTGAGAAGACTATCGTTGGTGTTGACGCATTCGCAGCTGCAACTATCAACAGATATTCTGTAACAGGCGATGCTACTGCTATCGGAACAAGCACTACTCCTAACCACATTGTTAAGCTTGATGGCTCAACATACATCCTTCATGTACTCCTTGAGCAGGCTAGCAACGTAGGTGGAAATGCTTCCTATACAGATATTTCTGCTAACGCAAATTACACTATCGAGTCTGTTGACGAGACCAAGCTCGTTGTAAGCAACAAGGCTGCATGGCAGATCAAGGGTGTTGCTGCTGGTACCGGCGTTATCCTTCTTAAGGATAAGGCAGGAAACGCTGTAGGCGCATTCGAGATCGAAGTTAAGCCTGCAAGCTACCTTGACACATTTGATGTAACCATCAACAAGACTTCCTTCAACACAACCGGTAACGGTGATTCAGTTGTAATCAAGGCTACTGCTAAAGATCAGTATGGTGAGACCCTCAAGGTTGCCGGCAAGACATTTACTCTGGCTATCAAGGGTGGAGCTACCAAGATCAATGGCGCTGAGAACGGAGATGCTGCTCTTAATTTCTCAACAAATGCAGACGGTGTTGCCACATTTACAATTACCGGTGCTACAGCAGCTGAATATCCTTCAGCAGCAGTTCTTACAATCAAGACCCAGAGACAGGGTGGAGATTGGGCTAGCATCGTAAAGAATGTTGGTCTGACAATCGTTACTGCCGGTACAACAGCTTCTTCATATGCATTCAATACTTCTGATGCATCATTTGATATGGCTGTAACTGGCGATACCAAGAATGAGACTCTCGGAAAGACCATCACTGTCCAGCTCGAAGGATATAAGGATGGATACTTCACAGGTAATGCAAGTGCTGCTTATACAAGTACAGTTCCTCAGTCTGCAGCTACAGGTTCTGCAGTAAGTACTTCATATAAGTATGTTGTAACCAAGAACGGCAATCCTATCAGCGGTGATGATTTAACAGGATTCACCTTCCAGGATGGCAAGGTTGTTATTAAGCCTTTCGCTGTTGGTGCTTCAACAGGATCTGCTATTACCAAGATGAAGACCGGTACCTATGTTGTTACCGCTTATAAGGTAGATGTGAGCGCAGGCCAGACCATCGCAGCTCCTATCGCTTCTACAAGCGTTACAATTAACGATAACCAGAAGAAGCCTTCACTTACTCAGGCTAAGGATAATGTAGCTACTTCTGCAGTTACAGCTTCCAGCGGTGTTCTGACAGGTGTTGATGCTTCCTGGTACACAATCGCATTCAACGGCAATAATATTGCTAATCCTACAATGGGCCAGATCAAGGGCGAGAAGGATGCTACAACTCAGAACGTTGTAATCACCGGCGCTAAGGTTAGAATCTGGAACAAGGAAGGCGATTACTATGTAGAGCTTGATGCTACAGGTCTTCCTATTGTTATCCACAATAAATAATTGTTAATTCAGTTAAGAAAATGTGGAAATAAAAAAAGAGCGTTACGGTTAAACCGTAACGCTCTTTTTTTTGTTGGTGAAATAATAAATCAGAGCAATTTATTATTTGTTGTGGATTACG
>JAILIQ010000359.1 GCA_024695205.1 Lachnospiraceae bacterium | reverse complement strand
ACATTACTGTTCCTGTTCCTGCAGAAATATCATGTTGAAGGTGTAACGGGCGGTGCCGTTAAGGGCTGATGTCCGGGATATTGGAGAATAAACGGGAAGAAAGATGAGAAGAAAGATAATTACATTTTTGATGTTCTTTTTGATGATATTTGCCTTGATCGCCTGTACCAAAGCCGGCACGGACGGCGGTCCTGTTCCGGGGACCGCCGCGCCTGACGGCGAAAATGGCGCGGGGTCTGACGGCACCGGCAAACCAGCCGACGGCAGTGCCGGAAACGAAAAAACGGACCCTGAAAACAGCAGTGCCGGAAACGGCTCTCAGAACGGCAACGGAACGCAGGTTGTGATCCCTGCGGTACCGGCACCTCAATTTGCGGATTCACAGGTTGAAGCAGACATCTTTGTTGAGCCTGTAGACGCTATTTCAGACGATTTTTACAGAGGCGTTGATATCTCTACGATTCTTGCCCAGGAGGCGAGCGGGGTCAAATATTACGATAAAGACGGCAATGAAGCCGATCTTTTCGATCTTCTTGCCGATGCCGGGGTAAATTACATCAGAGTCAGAGTATGGAACGACCCGTATGATGCGGACGGCAACGGCTACGGCGGCGGAAACTGCGATACACAAAATGCCGTGACGATAGGCAGGAGAGCAGCCGAACACGGAATGAAGCTTCTGGTGGATTACCATTATTCGGATTTCTGGGCCGATCCCGGCAAGCAGTTCTGCCCCAAGGCGTGGGTCGGAATGGAGATATGGGACAAAGCCGATGCCTGTTATAAGTTTACATCGGAAAGCCTGAACGCGATACTTGACGGCGGCGCCGATGTCGGTATGGTACAGATCGGAAATGAGATCAATAACGGCATGAGCGGTGAAAAGCAGTACAGCTTTATCAGTGCCATTTTAAACGGCGGCGCAAAAGCCATACGCGAGATTTCCGCTGCCCGCGACAGGGATATAAAGATCGCGGTCCATTATGCCAATCCGGAGAATCCCAACGGCATAATCGACAAGCTCAACAAACTCAAGTCCAACGATGTTGATTATGATGTGGTCGGATTAAGCTATTATCCATTCTGGCACGGAGAACTGTCCAATCTTGTCGATCTGATGAACAAGATCCGGCTGGATTACGGAAAAGAAGTAATGGTGGCCGAGACTTCATACGCGTATACGCTCGAAGACGGCGACGGTAACGGCAATTCCGTAAGTGAGAAGGATCTGAGCAAATATTATGCCGCAACCGTCCAGAGCCAGGTAAATGCGGTCCATGATGTTTGTCAGGCGGTCGTGATCGCAAAAGGACTCGGAGTTTTTTACTGGGAACCCGCATG
Source organism: Lachnospiraceae bacterium (assembly GCA_024695205.1). Classification (GTDB taxonomy): domain Bacteria; phylum Bacillota; class Clostridia; order Lachnospirales; family Lachnospiraceae; genus RUG11977. Next base: position 4,153 of record JAILIQ010000359.1, on the reverse strand, counting down.
GATCCCCGTAAATTATATTGACTGGAACAAGAGTGATGCTACGTCCCTGCTCGCAGCAAATAAGATTGCATGGGAAAAATACGGATCAGGCTGGGCTTCAAGCTACGCCAAGGCATATGATCCCAAGGATGCGGGAGTCTATTACGGCGGTTCGGCATGGGATAACCAGGCATGGTTTGATTTTACAGGCAGGGCGCTTCCCTCATTGTACACATACAAATATCTGAAATACGGTGCGACATGTGACCTGAAAGTGGATTTTGCCAAGGATGCGGAAGTTGTATTAAGCCCCAATTCGGAGCTGATACTGCCTGAGACGGTGGATGTCCATTTTAATGACAGAAGCAAGAACGGGCCCGCAAAAGTCAACTGGAGCGAGTCGGACATTGCTGCGATCGATGTATCAAAGGTCGGGGAATACTATGTAAACGGAAGCTTCGAAGACGGTACGCCGATAGGCTGCAAGGTCAGGATCGAATATATCAATCTGATCGCCAATCCGAGCTTTGAGTCGGAAGACCGCAGCATGTATACGATCAGCGGCAACTGCGGAGATTATCAGAAAAAGGAGACCGACGCTTCTTCCGGTGAATGGTCCCTGCATTTCTGGAGTGAAAGCGAAGTCAGTATGACTGTTGAACAGACGCTGGAAGGACTTGCCGACGGAGTTTATTCCTTCAGTATCAAGGCTCAGGGCGGAGATACGGGCACTTCACCGGAAATGTTCATATATGTACAGGTTGGGGATATGGTTTACAGGCAGGATTTTGCGGTTGACGGATGGATCAACTGGAAAAACCCTAAGATCAACAATATCGCAGTCTCAGGCGGAACTGTAAAGGTAGGAGTCAGCGTGAAGACTGCCGCTAAAGGATGGGGAACCATAGATGACCTGTATCTGTGCAAAACAGAGTAATATGGCTGAAAGATACTGATCATTCCGTGTGTTTTCCGGTATGGTCACGGAAGGCGCACACGAAAACCGTAACAAAAAGGTGTTTCTCCTGCGGTATGTACGTATGCACGTATGAACATATGGACCGGTAAACGGGGAAGCGCAATAACAGATCAGAGGTTGAGTAAAATGGAGAAAACGATTACCGTAAGCGATATAGCGGAAGCACTGGGAATATCCAAGACCACGGTATCAAGAGCTATTTCGGGAAACGGACGTATCGGAAAGGATACAAGGGACCGTGTGATACAGTATATAAAAGAGCACGGGGCCAATGACATCCTGAATAAAAAATCCCGCCGGACCGATAAGGACAGGGGAACCGATGACCGCAAGGATTCGGTGAGATACGGCCGCGGAAGAAAAACAAACAATATCGGGATTGTAGTTCCGGATGACCACGCATTTATGGAACTGCCATTTTTCCAGAACTGTCTCAAGGGTATATGTGAGAGCGCCAGTACATTCGGATACGAGACCATGATCGCAATGGTCACATCATCCAACCCGTCACAGCTTGAGCGTATGGTCGACAATCACAAGGTCGACGGCGTTATCCTGACCAGAGTCGCGCAGGAGGACAGTTTTATCCGGCTTCTGAAAGAAAAGGAGATCCCGTTCATTGTGATGGGAAGTACTACGGAAGAAGGCGTATTCCAGGTTGACAGCGACCACAGGATGGCGTGCCGGGAACTTACATCTCTACTGCTCATGAAAAAGATCGATAAAATGGTGCTTCTTTATGAAGACCCTTCAAATGAAGCGACCAGAAACCGGATAAGGGGATTTAAGGAGGCACTCGGTATTTACGGACCGGAAAACGATGCGGTTTCGGGCAATACGGTACTTCCCGACCGTGACAGAAATATTGTCTGTGCTTCCGATGAAGAAATGGACAGAGTTGTGCAGGATATCCTGAAAAAGAGGTACAACTGTGTGATCTGCTGCGATGACGTGATCTGTGTCCGTCTGCTTGAAAAGCTGAAAAACGCCAATATCAAGATACCGGGAGATGTAAAGATCGCTTCATTCTATAATAGTAGTATACTCGAAAAAAACAAACCGGCCATAACTACCCTGAGTTTCGATGCAAAACAGCTCGGTGCAACAGCCTGCCGAAACCTGCTCGGACTCATCGAGAATAAGCCGGTGCCCGCGAGCAGTCTTTTGGGATATGAGATTCTTATGAAAGATTCGACAAATGTAGTATAAAGACTCAACATGGAGGTCAGATATGCCGGAATGGCTTAAAGATGCAGTATTTTATGAAATATATCCTCAGTCGTTCTACGATACGAACGACGACGGGATCGGCGATATCAGGGGCATTATCGCCAAACTTGATTATGTTAGGGAACTGGGCTGCAATGCGTTGTGGATCAATCCGTGCTTTGACTCACCGTTTAAAGACGCAGGCTATGATGTCAGGGATTACAAAAAGGTTGCACCCCGCTACGGAACCAACGAGGATCTGTACGAGCTGTTTAAGACGGCGCATGAAAAGGGTATCCATGTCCTTCTCGATCTGGTTCCCGGGCATACCTCCGAGGAACACGAGTGGTTTAAGGCAAGCGGAAAGGCTGAAAGGAATGAGTACAGTGACAGATATATCTGGACTGATTTCTGGATATCGGGGATAGCCGGACATCCGTATATCGGCGGGGAATGTGAGAGAAACGGGACCTACATGCTGAATTTCTTTAAGTGCCAGCCTGCCCTGAATTACGGATTTAAAGAGCCGAAGGAACGCTGGCAGATGTCATACCTCGATGAAGGACCGCTTGCGACACAGGAAGCCCTTGCGGATATAATGAGGTTCTGGCTCGATCGCGGGTGTGACGGTTTCAGGGTTGATATGGCGGATTCGCTGGTCAAGGATGATGACAATGATAAATCCGCAACCTGCAGCATATGGCGCAGGATACGAAAGATGCTGGATGAGTATTATCCTGAGGCAGCACTTGTGTCGGAATGGTCAAATCCCTACCAGTCGCTTAATTCGGCCGGATTCCATATGGATTTTTATCTCGACCACCGGGGGAACGGTTATAATACCCTGTTGCGTGATTATGAGGGTGGCGGTGCTGACAACAGCTATTTTAAAAAGGATGCCGACGGTGACATAGAGCGCTTCTTAAACGACTATCTGCCGAAATATGAGGCAACCTGTGGGAACGGTTATATAAGCTTTATGACCTGTAATCACGATACGCCGCGACCTGCTTATACACTTGATGAAAATGAACTGAAGATCGCGTACGCAATGCTGCTTACATTGCCCGGAGTTCCCTTTGTTTACTACGGTGACGAGATAGGAATGAGATATATTGCGGATATGCCGACCAAAGAGGGCGGTTATACGCGTACGGGGACCCGAACTCCGATGCAGTGGAAAAGCGCTGCCGAAGAGGAAAACTGCGGTTTTTCAAAGGCTTCCGGGGAGCTGCTTTATCTGCCTGTTGATAAGAACGGACCTTCGGCCGGCGAGATGGAAAAACGTCCGGATTCATTGCTGAACACGGTCAAGGAGATCCTGGCGATACGTCATAAAAAGAAGCAGCTTTCGGCAGATGCCCGGTTTAGTGTGGAGATCGGACGTAAAAATGCTCCCTTCGTATATCGCAGGGAAAATCTGCTGATCGCGGTAAATCCGAAAAACAGGGCACAGGAGGCTGATCTGGGCGATACCGGGATCTGTCGTGAAATAATGTCTGCCGGCCGCAGCGACATCTGTGAAGCACTAAGTACGGTATTTTCGATCGGTGCGTGCAGTATCGAGAACGGGATCTTAAAGATGGCGCCTCAGTCATTTATGATCTTTGAAGTGAATTAAAACATCATAATTCGCTCTTTCAGCCCTTTTATAAATGTGAAACGGGTGATATAATGTACCTGTAGTTAAGAGATGACTGTTCCGGTCGGGATGGTTTTCCGGTACTGCATAATCAGATTGTTGATCATTTTAGTGGCTTAATGCCACAGAAAGGTGTGAGTGATATTATGGAAAAGAGATTACACAGAAGCTTAACAGACAGAAAGATCGCAGGTGTATGCGGAGGCATCGCCGAGTACTTCAATATCGACCCTACGGTTGTCAGAGTGCTCTGGGCAGTGCTTTCATGCATGGGAGGAAGCGGACTGCTTGCCTACATAATTGCCTGTCTGATCATGCCGGAAGCTTAACCGGATACTTAACAG
>JAILIQ010000352.1 GCA_024695205.1 Lachnospiraceae bacterium | reverse complement strand
TCTCCGGAAAGATTGGAAGATGTTGAAAATATGTTCATGATCAGATAGCCGAATGCCAGAGCACTTACTGAGATCATGGCAACCGAAGCATCTCCTTTGATCCGGGTGTTCTGTCCGCTGCGCAGCAGCAGAACAGCACAGACTACCGTGACCGGTAAGACCAGAAACATATTGTTGGTAAGATTCAGGACGGCGGCGATAGACATAGCACCGAAGGCTACATGGGACAATCCGTCCCCGATGAATGAAAAACGCTTCAGAACAAGTGTTACACCAAGGAGCGAGGAACACAGAGCGATCAGCACCCCGACTATCAGTGCATACCTGACAAAAGAATAGTCCAGATATAAAGAAAGTTTCTCAAACATTATTTACCACCGCCTCCTGTCAGCTTGAAACAATCCCTACGGATCATGTCTGCCGATATTTTGATTATTTTAATGCCTCTTTGAGGATTGAAAGGTTGTTTTCCATGATCGCAAGATATGTCGTACCGTTATTGACATCTTTTTGGGTAACGGACTGCATCGAGTTCATTGTCAGGATACGCTGGTCTTTTGCTGCGGTATTCTGAATTATCGTTTCTGCGATCCGGTGATCGGGTCCCTCGATAGTCATTACGGCCGGAAGTGAAAGCTCATCGACCTTTCCGGAGAGGAAAGTGATCGTCTCAAAGCTTGCTTCGGTCTCGGCCGAACAACCTGCGAAAGCAGCATAGTAGGAGAGCCCGTAATCATCCGTAAGATAACGGAAGGGAAAACGGTCCCCAAAGAGCAGAGTTTTACGGGAAGCCTTTGAGACCGCAGCTTTATACTCTTCATCAAGTGCATTGAGTTTTGTTGTATAATCTTTGGCATTCTTTATGTAGGAATCCGCATGGTCCGGATCGATCTTCTGAAGAGCTTCCGAGATATTTTCTACAAGAACAGCGGCATTTCTCAAAGAAAGCCATACATGCTCGTCATATTCGGTCTCTTCTTCATGATCGTCTTCATCATGATCGTCTTCATCATGTTCATCTTCACCGTCGCCATGCTCATGTTCATCTTCGCCGTCGCCATGCTCATGTTCTTCCTCCTGCATGCCTTCAACGATTTCTTCTTCTTTTACGGCGTCTCCAAGGACATCGAGAAGATTTATAACGACCATATCCTTATTGGTTGCTTCCTGCAGTGCATCATCAACCCATTCATCCGATTCTCCGCCGACGTAGATAAAGAGGTCACAGGTTGAGATCCTGAGGATATCTTCTGCGGTCGGCTGAAAGCTGTGAAGATCGACACCCGTGTCAAGCAGCATTGTAACATCAGCCTTTTCCGGGATGTCCTTGAGAATATTCATTACCCAGTCATATTCGGGGAAAACTGTAGTGACTATCTGAAGCCTGTCTGTATCTACAGCGCGACTGCTGACAGAAGCGCAGGCTGAAAGAACACCGGTCATAAACATGACGGCAAAAAAGAGCATTATATTTTTTTTCACTTAAAAAACCTCCTGGTATATTGCTTTTGGGCATAGTTAAGTCAGGGCATGATCATCCTCTGACAAGCGTGATACTGCTATTGGGAGGTTTTTAATTATTCAGTCTTACTTTTCTTGAAACAGGGGAATTGGAAATTACTGCGGCAACGGGTATTGCCACAACAAACAGAATAAAGATAAAACTGAAGACAACGGAAGAAAGCGCAACTGTACCATCGCAAATACCATGCAGTGTGTTTTCACACTGCTGTATGCAGACACAGATGGGACAGTCGTCTCCGACGCAGTCATGATCCGCTTCCGCAGCGATAAAAAGAGAGGAGAACAGAACGATAAAAAGCATCATAGATCCCATGATACCTGACGCAATTCTGATATTCATACGTGAAAATGAATTACGCATCGTTGCTTCCTCCGCATTAGATTTTGAAACAATTTCAGATTATAACATTTGTTTTGAGTTTGTCAAGTAATTTGGGAATGATTCTCAAATTTGAAATAGAGGTACGGACAGTCTGCCGGCTCACCGCCCCTCTGCTTCACTGCATTGACCGGACGATCTCCATGGCATCGGCTGCGGAGCCGGATTCAACCGTAAGGGTTGCCATACAGGGCATATCAAAGAATATGTTTACATGATCCCCGGCTGATAACGCACGCGTCAGCTTTTCTTCGGTGATCTCGGACGGTCTGCCGATATTTTCCGCCCAGGCATCGGCATCGGCGCCTGTGTTAATTGTCCAGCGGATACGTGTTTCGCCGCGGCTGTAAATACCTTCAAACCATACGGGCTGCATCCTGCCGTCAACTGTGGCAAGATTTACATTTTCGGATACGGTCGTATATCCGAGCGAGGCAAGATCCGGGATCAGGCCGGAGAATGCATCCGGATGATCCGCACGGGTCGAACGGATCATGGAATCTGCGGGAATCACCGCATAATCCGAAAGGTTAATGGGATGCTCCCAGAACCAGTCAAAAAAAGCGACCACATCTTCATAGCTGTCCATAAAGCTGCCCTGAACCCGGAACCAGCCTTCATCGGTCTGCCAGGTGAGGGTTTTGTTTTCATTCTCGGCACCTTCGGCAAATATCGTGATCCCGTTCCGTTCCGTAGCCGTTACATAAGGCGGAAGTTCGTTGCCCGCGGGATCGGTCCTTACTGTGACAGTATCGCTTATTTCATGTATTTCCTTCGGTGCGGCCCTGAATATCAGATCGCTGTATTCCTCGATGCCTTCACCGCGTCTGCCCCATCGGAAGGATATTTTATAAAGGCTTCCGTCGCCATTGTACATCACAGCAAAATCACGTTCGGGATGGTCTGCAATGACCGGTATAACACCGGTATTTTCAAGTGAACCGTCAAGAGGCAGCAGGATCGCAAACGGCGGCATTATGATACTTGCGGCGGACAGATCGGACCGCTGTCCTTTTTTGCGGCTGTTTGAAAAATACTCTTTTGCAGTCATTGAACTTGTCCACTGTTGTACTGAAGGGGAACTCTTCCGGCTGATCCATAAAGCGCCTGTTGCGATCACTGCGATAAGACAGAGGCATGCAGCAACGGCAGTGTATCTGAAAAATGTCATATTTTTAAGACGCCGCGATACCGCTGATCTGTCCGCTGCATCGGAAATATCTTCAAGGTCTTTACTTTTCGTAAAAATCTCCGCATCAAGTATATAATCGCTGCTGATCCCGTTTAAAGCATCTGTCAGTCTTTCTGCTTTCATAAATAGATACCCTCCTTTTCGAGTTTTTTACGAAGCTTGTCGCGAGTGCGCTTGAGGATCATTTTTACTTTGCTCTTTCCGAACCCGAAACGTCCGCAGATATCGTCCACAGTATCAAAATACCAGTATCTGCGAAGAAATACCCTGCGCTCGGTATCGGGAAGAGCGGCAAGAAAGGAATTGATGATCCCCGTCAGTTCTTCTGTTTCTAAATGTTCATCGATCGTATGCCCCGAAGGTATGCACTCTTCAAGCTCATCAAGAGAAACGGCGGTATTCCCGCCTCCCCGTTTGGCGGCGGATTGCTCGCGCCATTTTTTCAGGGACAGATTCCTGGTGATCTTTCCGAGAAATGCGGCAAGATTTTCGGGTGCATGCGGCGGAATGGAATTCCACGCTCCAAGGAGTGCATCATTTACACATTCGGCCGCATCTTCGTTATCGTGAAGTATATTGCAGGCAATACTGAGGCAGTATCTTCCGTATTTCTTTTCTGCTTCGGAAATGGCTGTCTCACTGCGTTCGTTGAACAGACCTATGATCCGGCTGTCGTCCATAAAAGATACCTCCTTTCACCCATATACTACCCGTTTCCAGGCTGAGGTCACAAAAAAATAAAAAATCTGTGGCCAACCCAAATATGAAAGTTACATTTTACGCTTATTAGTGATAGAATTTCCAATATTTATTATATATCAGAAAGGGCAAAAAGATCATGAAAAAAATCATTACTGTCGGACTTATGATACTGACACTGACACTTATCGGATGCAGCAAAAGCTCCGATACCGGAAGCAGCTCGGGTTCTGCGGACATCAAGAGCGCGGATGACCTTGTAGGCAAGGTGATCGGAACACAGCTCGGTACCACAGGCGACATTTTCGCACGCGATGTCGAAAATGCGACCGTCGAGTCATACAACAAAGGTGCTGATGCGATACAGGCATTAAAGCAGGGCAAGATCGATGCGGTGATCATTGACCGTGAACCCGCCAAAGAGTTTGTAAAGAAGAATGACGAACTGATCATCCTTGATGTACCGTTTGTCGAGGAGGAGTATTCGATCGCTTACAAGCTTGGCAATGACGAGCTTGGCAGGAAGCTTGATGATGCCATATCTGCTTTAAAGAGCGAAGGCAAGCTTGATGAGATCGTTTCCCACTGGATCGGTGAGAATGCCGACCATGCTTCTTACAAGGCTGATGCGTCTGTAGCAAGGACCGGCAAGCTTATCATGGCGACCAATTCCGAATTTCCTCCTTACGAAAGCGTTGAAAACGGTGAAGTGGTCGGGATCGACGTGGATATGATGAGAGCCGTATGTGATAAGCTCGGATATGAGCTTGAAATAGAGGATATGCAGTTTGATGCGATCATCAGCGCAGTAGATTCGGGCAAGGCAGATGTAGGTGTTGCCGGAATTTCGGTAACAGAAGAAAGAAAGAAGAATGTCAGCTTTACTCAGGGCTACGCAACTTCGACACAGGTTATCATCGTAAAGAAATAATTCTTTTGGGAGAGGGGCACAGTGAACAGATTTCTTGATAAACTGTATGATACTTTTATAGTCGCGGACCGGTGGAAATATCTCGTAAACGGCCTTAAGACCACACTCGTGATCACGCTGTTTGCGGTCATGATCGGCATGGTCCTGGGTTTTCTTGTCGGTATAGTACGCACCACACATGACAGAACAGGAAAACTGAAGATCGGCAATCTGATCTGCAAGATTTATATTACCGTGATCAGGGGAACGCCGGTCATGGTACAGCTCCTTATCATTTACTACGTTATCTTCGCATCTGTGAGGATCGATAAGGTAGTTGTCGGTGTGATCGCTTTCGGGATCAATTCCGGTGCATATGTGGCCGAAATAGTACGTTCAGGAATCATGTCGGTGGACAAGGGTCAGTATGAAGCCGGAGTAAGCCTGGGACTGAACTACGGACTGACCATGCATCATATCATTATGCCGCAGGCCTTCAAGAACGTTCTTCCGGCTCTGGCAAATGAGTGTATAGTTCTTTTAAAGGAAACATCCGTTGCGGGCTACATCGCACTGGAGGACCTTACCAAGGGCGGAGATATTATCCGGAGCACTACCTACGAGCCTTTTCTCCCCCTTTTCGCGGTAGCGCTGATCTATCTTGTGATAGTTGTGGGACTTTCTGCGCTTGTCGGAAAGCTGGAAAGGAGGCTGGGAAAAGGTGATAGAAGTTAAAGGTCTGAAAAAATCGTTCGGTCAGGTTAGTGTCCTCAACGGGATCGATACCGTCATAAATAAAGGTGAAAAAGTTGTGGTCATCGGACCTTCGGGTTCGGGTAAAAGTACATTTTTACGCTGCCTGAACAGGCTTGAGACTCCGAGTGAGGGAACGATCATATTTGAAGGTGTTGACATCACCAATGCGCCCGAAAAACAGCTTAATAAGGTCAGGGAGAGAATGGGAATGGTATTTCAGCATTTCTATCTGTTTCCACATATGACGATCAGGAAGAACCTTACGCTCGCTCCGGTGAAGCTGAAGCTGATGACAAAGGAAGAGGCTGACGCAAGGGCTGAGGAGCTTCTCAAGAAAGTCGGATTAAGCGACAAGGCTGACAGCTATCCGGAAATGCTCTCCGGCGGACAAAAGCAGAGGATCGCCATAGCAAGGGCTCTTGTCATGCATCCGGATGTCATGCTTTTTGATGAACCGACATCAGCGCTTGATCCGGAAATGGTAGGTGAAGTCCTGACTCTCATGAAGCAGCTGGCCGATGAGGGTATGACCATGGTGGTCGTTACGCATGAGATGGGATTTGCAAGGGAAGTCGGCTCAAGGATCATGTTCATCGATAACGGCGTGATCGCCGAAGAAGCCCCGCCTGAACAGTTTTTCACCAATCCTCAGAGTGTGAGGCTCAGGGAATTTTTGTCCAAGGTATTATAGGATCAGGAAGGATACAGAAATATACAGGGATTGCCGAACCGGGCAGAATACAGCAAAAGTCCGGTCCGGCGATCCCTGTTTAAATTTCCGGAATAAAGTGTTATACTTAAATATATATACACCTGAAAAAAGGAATATTGCAGATGGATGATAATCAAGAAAAAAGGGTATTGGGCGCGCCGGTCAGGATCGGACGGATAACACTGGAGTCAAATGTTCTGATGGCTCCTCTTGCCGGATA
>JAILIQ010000325.1 GCA_024695205.1 Lachnospiraceae bacterium | reverse complement strand
TATGCCGGTTTCAAAAATACTCTTGCCGCCACATACAGCGGGCATGTAAAGGCTCATATTTTCACGTCAAGAGCGCGTAAATACGCAAGCTCCCTCGAGGCTGCGGTCGACAGGAACAATGTGCCCAAAGAAGTCTATTTAAACCTGATCGAAGCCATCCATCAGAATATGGACAAAATGTACAGATATGTACGTCTGCGTAAGAAGATGCTCGGAGTCGGGGAGCTGCATATGTACGACAATGCGGTCCCGCTTGTAAAGGATGTCGATATAAAGATACCATTCGAAGAAGCCAAGAAAACCGTTTACGAAGCTCTTGCGCCTCTCGGGGACGATTACAGGGCCGTTATAAAGGAAGGCTTCGAAAACCGCTGGATCGACATTTACGAAAATGAAGGCAAACGCAGCGGCGCATATTCCGCGGGCATTCCCGGAGCCCATCCCTATGTGCTGTTAAACTATTCCGGTACACTCGACAGCATGTTTACTCTGGCGCATGAAATGGGACACGCAATGCATTCGTACCTGTCCTACAAGAACCAGAATTATATCGATGCGGACTATGTGATCTTTGTGGCCGAAGTGGCGTCCACCTGCAACGAGGTCCTTCTTGTCAAGCATCTTCTCTCAAAGACCGAGGACAAGCAGCAGCGTGCCTATCTGATCAACCATTTTCTTGACAGCTTCAAGAGTACGGTATATCGCCAGACAATGTTTGCGGAATTCGAGCTTAAGACGCATGAAATGGCGGAGAACGGAGAATCCCTTACGGCAGAAGTCCTTAAAAAGCTTTATTTCGATCTGAACAAGCTCTATTTCGGACCGGATATGTGCGTTGATGACGATATCGCAATGGAATGGGCAAGAATACCCCATTTCTACTACAACTTCTATGTATATCAGTACGCTACGGGCTTTTCAGCCGCAGTTGCGCTAGCTGAGAGGATCCTGAATCTCGGAGCGCCCGCCGTTGCCGACTATAAGAAGTTCCTGTCGGGCGGTTGCTCACGTTCCCCCATCGATCTTCTTAAGATCGCCGGTGTGGACATGTCAACCGCAGAGCCTGTAAATGCAGGACTTAAGCTCTTCGACGAGCTGCTTGACGAGATGGAAAAACTCTACGGAATGTAAATGGCTCTGTCCGGGGATCTTTCTCTTTCCGGCAGGGACTAAAGAATCCGCTCTCTTCCGATGAAATACTGCCCGGCATCCCGAGTCTCACATCCGTGAACCGGTTAAATCACCTCAAAAAACATGGACAGATCACGCAGACCTTCTGTACCTGCGCATTCCGCGGTTCTTTTTATTTGTTATGAGTTCCAGGATTTTCTGTTTGTAAGATTCGTTTTCCGTAATCCGTGTAAGAGAAGTGAGAAGATAAGGAGACAGATGGTAAGGCATACTGTTATGTATGGCCAGGTCGACAAGATATTTGGCTGTTTTAAAGGTTTTGATGTGAGTATGACCCTCAAAGAATTTCTTTCGTCGGTTAATGATGATAAATCCTCTGCTTACCTGAACAATGATATACTCGCTTTTAGAATACACCTGATTTCCCAAGCTGAGCGGCCCTCCAATCTGTCGGATATGTAAGAGCTGTTATCCTCTAAAAAATATTATGGGCTATTTGATCATACTTGGCAACAAAAAATAAATATTTGGTTTCCACACAATTGTTTAGGATATACCTGTCAGGCTTTCGGGATTTCTCAGTTTGTGATACAATGAAATCAACGTTTAAGCCTGATTTTCAAGGTCATTCTTGACATGATAATCAAAGTTATATAAGTTATAAATAGAACACCCGAAGGACTGACTGTCCGAAAACCTTTCCAACCCGGTTCATAAGTAGGGGCGTGATTCGGTGAAATTATCTCAAAAAACATGAGCTCTGCTCGTTTTTTGAGGAATTTTACCGAAGACAGCCCCTGTGTGGCCGGTTTTCGGACAGTCTCCCGCAGGAACAATACCGCAGATCGTCTCAATACGGAGGTTAATTATGGGAACTTTTAAACAGGATTATCTGAAAAAGATCGAAGAATGCATAGAACACGGCCCTTACAAGGATACATGGGAATCCCTGTCCCGCTACAGGGTTCCGGAAGAGTATAAGGATCTGAAATTCGGTATTTTCATACACTGGGGTATTTTTTCGGTTCCCGCGTTCGCCAATGAGTGGTATTCCCGCAACATGTACGTGGAAGGCTCGCGTGAATTCGAGCATCATGTGAAGACCTACGGTCCGCACAAGGACTTTGGCTATAAGGATTTTATTCCCATGTTTACAGCAGATAAATTCGATGCCGGAGAATGGACCGATCTGTTTAAGGAAGCGGGCGCGCAGTATATGATCCCGGTCGCGGAGCACCATGACGGATTCCAGATGTACGGAAGTGAGCTCTCACATTGGAACAGTGTGGAAATGGGCCCTCACCGTAATGTTCTGAAAGAACTGTCCGATTCCGCCCGCAGCAAGAGTATCGTGGCAGGCTGTTCCAACCACCGTGTTGAACACTGGTTTTTCATGGGACACGGAAGGACCTTTGAAAGCGATATTACCGACAGGGAGAAGGAAGGCGATTTCTACTGGCCTGCAATGCCCGAAGGCGATCATTACGATTCATTCAGCAATCCGGTACCCGGTGCCGATTTCATGGAGGACTGGCTCGTCCGCTGCTGTGAGATAGTCGATAAATACTGCCCTTCGATCTTCTATTTTGACTGGTGGATACATCACAGCGCAGTCAAGCCCTATCTTCGCAAATTTGCCGCATATTATTACAACCGCGCCGAGGAAGCCGACCGCATGGCTGTCATCAATTACAAGCACGATGCTTTTGCATTCGGAACAGCCGTTGTCGATATAGAACGCGGAAAACTCGCGGATGCCAAGCCTTACGTCTGGCAGACCGACACCGCGGTCGCTTACAATTCCTGGTGTTATACTACCGAGAACCAATACAAGGATCCGGTCAATATCGTGCAGAACCTTGTCGATATCGTAAGCAAGAACGGCCGTCTTCTGTTAAATATCGGCCCTAAAGCCGATGGAACAATCCCCGATGAGGACGCATCCATCCTTCGTGCTGTCGGAAAATGGCTGAAAATAAACGGTGAAGCTGTTTACAACTCCACCGTATGGCGTTTCAGTGCCGAAGGCCCCACAAAAACTATCGAAGGACAGTTTGCAGACGGAAACCAGCCCGAATTTACAAGCGAAGATATCCGTTTCACCTGTGCCAACGGCTGTATCTATGCCACTGTTCTCAAATGGCCCGCAAACTGCCGTGTTACGATAAGATCGCTCGCAGGCGCCGCACCGGGCAATCTTCCTGTATTCTCCGGGATCATCAGGGATGTGAAAGTCCTGACCGGAAACGATATCCCTGTTGCCGAGTCCGTCAGCTATACCCGCGATGCCGAAGGCCTGCATATTACCGCGGAAAATATCCGCTCGGATTATCCCGTGGTATTCCGTATCGAAGTCGATGACTGAGCCTCGTCTAACTGTCCGATAGTACTTTATATCAGTTCACTCAACAGTTACGGATTTGGCAAGATTTCTGGGCTTATCAACATCGAGACCTTTTGCGACGCTGATATAATATGCAAGAAGCTGCAGCGTCACTATCGCAAGGCTTGTTGCGAAATGCTCGTCACATTTCGGTATATAGGTACAAAAGTTCACTGTGTCTTCAACCGAATAATTACCATATGTTGTAAGTCCCATCAGATATGCGCCTCTGGCCTTGCACTCTACCATGTTCGAGATCGTCTTCTCGTGTAAGCCTGACTGGGTCAGAGTCCCGATAACAAGGGTATTGTCCTCTATAAGACTGATCGTTCCGTGCTTGAGCTCGCCTGCGGCATAAGCCTCACTGTGAATGTAGGAGATCTCCTTTAATTTCAGGCTTCCTTCAAGCGAGATCGCGTAATCTATGCCTCTTCCGATGAAGAAAATGTCATGTGCGTTCGCAAATTTCGAAGCAAACCACTGTATCCTCTCCTTATCATCAAGGATCTTTTCGATCTTGCCGGGGATCTCTTCCATATCCTTGATCAGCTCTTCGTAACGTCCGGTTTCCACTGCACCCTTCGCAAGTGCCATCTGAAGCGCAAGACAGTATCCGGCCACAAGCTGTGTACTGTAGGCCTTCGTGGTCGCAACCGCGATCTCGGGGCCTGCAAGAGTATATAAAACCCTGTCTGCTTCGCGCGCTATGGAGCTGCCTATCACATTGACGATCGCAAGTGTCGTGATGCCCATAGCTTTAGCCTCACGTAAGGCTGCCAGCGAGTCGGCGGTCTCGCCCGACTGGCTGATGACTATCACAAGTCCGTTTTTGTCAAGCAAAGGCTTCCTGTAGCGGAATTCCGATGCCAGCTCAACTCTGACCGGAATGCGGGCCAGATCCTCTATTACATACTGCAGCGCCACTCCGACATGATATGCCGAACCGCATGCGGTTATGTAGACCTGTGAAACATTTTTAAGTTCATCATCCGAGAAACCCACATTGGACAGATCAACCCTGAGCCCTCCGTCCGAAGAGCCGTCGGCAGCGGGTTTTACCAGCGATGAGATCGTATCTGCAACTGCCTTGGGCTGTTCATGGATCTCTTTGATCATAAAATGCTCATATCCGCCTCTTTCGGCCGCTTTGGCGTCCCATTCGACATGTGTTGAGGTTTTCTGTATCTCATCACCGTTCAGGTCGTAAAAATGCACCTCTCCGGGCTTTAAGCAGGCCAGCTCCAGATTGCCTATATAATAGACATCTCTTGTATGGTTCAGGATCGCAGTTACATCCGAAGCCGCATAAGTTCCCTCATCGGTAATTCCGATGACCATGGGACTGTCTTTTCGGGCAACCCATATCTCGCCGGGTCTTTCCTTAAACATTACCGCAAGGGCATATGAACCCCTGACACGTACCATCGTCTTGGTTATCGCATCTACAGGACCGATATTGTATTTTTTGTAATAATAATCGATCAGCTTGATCGCGATCTCGGTATCTGTCTGTGAATAAAAAACATAACCGTGCTTGAGCAGTTTATCCTTCAGTTCCTGATAATTCTCGATAATACCGTTATGGACCGCGCTTACATTGCCGTCATCGGAAATATGCGGATGCGCGTTGGTCTCCGACGGTTCCCCGTGTGTAGCCCAGCGAGTATGTCCGATCCCGCTCGTTCCGGGAACCGCATTTCCGTTGTCCGTCTTTTCATACAGATTCTTAAGTCTTCCTTTGGCTTTTACGACAGCTATGTCGCCGTCACCGTCCCTTACCGCAATACCTGCCGAATCATATCCTCTGTATTCCAGCTTGGTAAGGCCTTCCAGCAATATCGGCGCCGCCTGCTGTTTTCCTGCGTATCCTACTATTCCGCACATGATCTTTTTCCTCTTTCCCTTTTCCTGTTATAAATATCCCTTATCATCATTCCCCGGCAAAGCCCGCACCGAAAGCGGCGCGGTCACTTATGCCTTATAATAATCTCTGAGCGCTTGTAACTGCGTTGGCGCCGTCTGCTGCAGCGGTGATGATCTGTCTGAGCTGTTTTGCCCTTATATCGCCTGCGGCAAATAATCCCTTACAGGAGGTTTCGCAGGTCTCGTCAGCTATCAGATAACCGCCTTCATTGGCTTTTGCAAGACCGGTAAACAGCTCCGATGCAGGCTTGATCCCGACAGCGATGAACACACCGTTGACAGCCTCTTCCTTTACTTCCCCGGTCTTTTTATTTTCTATAAGGATGCTTTCAACCTTATTGTTTCCGCGGATCTCTTTCAGACCGCTGCTCAGGACAAATTCGATGTTCTCCTTGGTCTTCGCCTCACTTACAAGAGTCGACGCAGCTCTGAATTCATCCCTGCGATGGATCAGGTATACCTTTGTGCACAGCTTGGACAGGTATATCGCATCTTCGACAGCCACATCTCCGCCGCCCACAACGGCCACCACCTTATTCTTGAAGAAGGCACCGTCGCATGTCGCACAGTAAGAAACGCCCATGCCCTGAAGGACATCCTCGCCGGGTACTCCGAGAGTACTGTGTGACGCGCCTGTAGCGGCGATCACTGTTTTAGCGCAATATTCGTTGCCATCCCAGGTCTTTACAAGGAAATATTCCCCTGCCTTCCCGTCTGCATCCGCATCGGCTCCGACCTTTTCCACGGACTTGACTTCCTCGGTCTTAAATTCCACGCCGAGCTTGTCACAATGCTCTCTCATCCGTCTTGACAGTTCGGGTCCGCTCACACCGGGTATGCCCGGATAATTATCCACTTCGTATGTCTGCTGTACCTGTCCTCCGGATTCAACGGACTGCTCAATCACCAGAAATTCCAGTTCCGCTCTTGCCGCATAAATCGCAGACGCCATGCCTGCAGGCCCCGAGCCTATAATGATCATATCCAGCATCTTCGTATGTCCTCCTTTGATTTGATAAGTATTTGATGATAAGTTGGGAAAGCACTGATTAAGTGCTTTCCTTAGATCTGCCCCTTCCCGTGCCCCGCTGTACAACCACCGGCGGACAGCGGTTTTCACAGGATCATCAAAGAGAGTATAGCATAAATCCATGCTCTTAACAATAAACACATAATAATTTGTCTGTAAATATATTTCATCGGTTCCCATATTGACATTTATGTTTTTGTGCATATTGCACAAATGGTCGTCACAAGGATGTAAATTCTGACTTAAGAAATATCTTTTTGATAACTTTCGATCAAAAGTTATCAACAAAAAAAGTGCCGATTTCGAAACATAATCGACTTATACACCAACTTATTAACATTTTCAACATGGAAAAACCACATTTGTAGACGTTGAAAATCGGTGTCAAGTTCGAAAGTTCGTTTTGTCATTTGTGATAAATTTACCTAAAATGCCAAAACCCTCTTGATTTTTCCGCAGGAACCTAAATACACTACAATCCGCTTATTTTCGGGGAATTGTCTGAAAATGGGCTTCGCCTGCATACTTATTCATACTTCATGAATTATGAAGTATATCAAAATCTCAAACAAAAATATTGCAGTCTGACCAAAAAAATGTTATGATGGTTTTGTCAGATTTTAGTAATTTTTCACATAAGTTTTCAAAAGAGTCTGACATTATCTATCAGTTTTGAGAAGGGGTGATCGTATGCAGTATACCTTTAACGGCAAAAACATCGAAGTAACCAACGGAATGAAGAATGCGGTCTACGAAAAGATCGGCAAGCTCGAGCGCTATTTTACGCCCGATACCGAGGTTCATGTAACCATGGCGGTTGAGCGTAATTTACATAAGATCGAGATCACGATTCCGGTAAAAGGGAACATACTGAGAGCCGAAGAACAGAGCGAGGATATGTACAGTTCAATCGACCTCGTTCAGGATGTACTCGAGCGTCAGGTCAAGAAATACCGCAACAAGCTTTCAGATTCGAGATCCGGCAGAAACGGAGACAAGGTTGATGCATTGTTCGCGGACGCGGATGATGATGACCATATCAAGATCGAAAGAGTCAAAAAATTTGCTGTTAAACCCATGGATCCTGAAGAAGCATGCATTCAGATGGATATGCTCGGCCATAATTTCTACGTTTTCCGTAACAGCGAAACAGATGAAGTCAATGTTGTTTACAAGCGCCACGGTGAATCGTACGGACTTATAGAACCCGGATTTTAAGCCTTTTATCAAATAAGTAAATAATTATTTCGATCCTTTTTCCGGCATTCTTTTGAATGCCGGATTTTTTTCTTGTAACGCGGCATGTATTATGATAATATATCATGTGGATGGGTATGTAAAGATTTATCGGGGCATGGACAGATCCGCTGTCGGTCATTGTTTTATCATGACTGTTTCTCATGTCCACGGACAGATCCTTCCCGGTCCCGGTTGGATTATTTTCAGATAAGGAGATACGGCTTTTCTGCCGGTTATATTCTATGAATTACACAGCTTCAGAAGTAATGCAGTTTGTCAAAGAAGAGGATGTTAAGTTCATCCGCCTGGCTTTTTGTGATGTTTTCGGAAAGCAGAAGAACATTTCCATAATGCCGACCGAGCTTCCGCGTGCATTTTCCGACGGCATAGCCTTCGATGCCTCCGCGATCCCCGGTTTCGGGGGAAGTGTCCGTTCGGACCTTTTCCTGCGTCCCGATCCTTCAACCCTTGCGATACTTCCCTGGCGTCCCGAGCACGGGAAAGTAGTCCGTATGTACTGTGATATTTACAATCCCGACGGAACCGTCTTCGAAAACGATACAAGGGCGATCCTTAAAAAAGCAATAGCCTATGCGGCTGAAAAAGGGCTCTCCTTCAATTTCGGATCCGAGATCGAGTTCTATCTTTTCAAGCTCGATGCCAACGGCGATCCGACCGCGATCCCGTTTGATTCCGCCGGATATATGGATCTTGCGCCCGAAGACAAGGGTGAAAATGTACGAAGGGAGATCTGCCTGACGCTCGAGCAGATGGACATCCGTCCCGAATGCTCACATCATGAAGCAGGCCCCGGTCAGAACGAGATTGATTTCAGATATTCCGATGCACTGAATGCCGCCGACAATGCCATAACCTTCTGCAATGTCGTCAATGTAGTGGCGGCACGAAACGGTCTGCGCGTAGACTTCGGTCCCAAGCCGATCAAGAGCCGCGCAGGAAGCGGAATGCATATCAATTTTTCAGTCAACTCAGCCAACAATACAGAAGGCATCATGTCTTATGTTATAGCGGGAATCCTGGATAAGATCACTGAGATCACAATTTTCCTGAATCCCTCCGAGCAGAGCTTTGCACGTCTCGGAGCCTACAAGGCACCCGGTTTCATCACCTGGTCTATCGAGAACCGTTCCCAGCTGATCCGTGTTCCCGCCGCTACCGGAGAATTTGAAAGAGCCGAGCTGCGTTCACCGGATCCGACCGCCAACCCGTATCTGGCATATACGATGCTGATCTATGCAGGTCTTTACGGCGTGAATAAGCAGCTGATCCTGCCTGCGCCTACGGATATCAACCTGTTTACGGCAGATGCCGAGACGCTTGCCTCCTACAGACGTCTTCCCACGCGAAGAAGCGAGGCCGTACAGCGCTGTCTCGAAAGTGAATTTATCCGTCAGCATATTCCCGACAGTATCGTTCAATCATATTGCAGGTAATTAGAAAGGAGCGTCTCTCCGATGATTTACGATGACCGGACTTACAGCATCCTTGTTGTTTCCGCTTCGGATAAATTCAACGAGCTGCTTTCATCGGTTCTGGCTCAGGGAGCCGAGGGGATGTACTCTCCCGTAGTCCGTGCAGAAAGTGTCACGCTTGCGAAGAGAGAACTTCTGCAGCGTAATTTCGATATGATCATTGTCAATTCGCCTCTGCCCGATGAACAGGGCATCAACTTTGCGATTGACTCCTGCCGTGATAAGAGCTGCGTATGTCTGCTCATTGTAAGAAATGAGATTTTCGACGAGATCCACGCGCAGGTTATCGGCCAGGGTGTTTTCGTACTCTCGAAACCCCTGAACGCAATGATCCTTTCCCGTTCCGTAAAATGGCTCGAATCCGCACGTGAGCGCCTGCGGTCCCTTGAGAAAAAAGCCTCCAGCGTTCAGGAGAAGATGGAGGAGATCAGGATCGTTAACCGGGCCAAGCTTGTTCTGATCGAGAAAAAGGGGATGTCGGAAAGCGAGGCACATCATTTTTTGGAAAAACAGGCTATGAACAACAGTGTTACGAGGGTTTCCATTGCCGAAAAGGTTATACGGCTCTACCAGGAGAATGCATGATCTCCGGGTGGGGCTTTTTTTGTATCCCATTCCGGTTTCCGGTGATGGGGTGATGGGGTTCCGGGTTTCTGGTGACGGCTCTGTCTGCGTAACGCCGGGTCTGATTACTGACCAATTTGGTCAATGTAATCCGACCCGGCGTTACGCATCACGAGCCTGTTTACAGTGGGTCAGGGGAAAATCACTCATTTAGGGAAGTGTTCGGAAATAAGGCGAAATAAAGTGGTATTAGGAAAAGATGTTAAGAGATATAGGGACCGGAATGGGGAAGGGATAAATGCAGTATCCTAAAAAAGCCCCTATACTGAGAAAGGGCCGGAATGGGTTACATGGGGGTCAGGCTGATAAGGTAGCCGGGGATCACTACGAAGGCAAAAAAGGCAAGACTCGTAAGAGTGAAGACTTTGACGAATTTCAAGCCGTTGCCGGGGTATTCTCTCACATATATCCTGTAGTTGATCACGGAGGCGAGGGAGCCGATCAGCGTGCATAGTCCGGCTGAGTCGAGTCCGTAAAGCAGTGCGCCTGTATTGTCAGCGAAGGGGTACAGTACTATTGAGGCGGGCACATTTGAGATGAGCTGGCTTATGCCTATTCCCCAGACATATTCATTGCCTGCTACGGAATTTTTCAGGAATTCCGATATTCCGGGATTGGCTGCTATCGATGATGAAAATACGAAGAAGCAGAAAAATGTCAGAAGCAATACATAGTCGGTTTTAACGAGGATCTTTCTGTCGACCGCGAATACACAGACCGCCACTGCCGCCGCAATAAACGGCCAGTACGCGGTACGGCTTACGATCGAAAAGATCACTACCGCAAATATGCACAGATATACGATCCGTCTGACTTTTCCTTCCGGCTTCCATTCTCCTGCAGCCTTTGTGCTGTCCACACTCGTCTTCTGCTTCAGATCCTTTCGGTACAGAACCACTACAAATATGACCAGGAGCACCCCCGAGATGATCCAGATCGGAAACATGTATCCGATAAAGTGAAACGCCGTAACACCCGACTGTCCGAAAATAAAGAGATTCTGCGGGCTGCCGAACGGCGTCAGGAGCGATCCCCTAACCGCTGCGATATTTTCCATTGAAATGACCGGGAGTATGTACTGTTCCTTATTTCCCTGTCGAAATAAAATGATCGTAAGCGGAACAAAGATGATCAGCGATACATCATTTGTGACGAACATTGATGTAAAGAACACCGAAAATACCAGAAACAGTGACAGTCCGACCATTGTCGTGATGCTTCCGGCAAGCTTTAACACAGGTCTGAAGATGTTTTCCTTCTTAAATCCTTCAAGAACCGTCAGCATCATAAACAGCGTCGCAAGCGTATGCCAGTCTATATCCGACAGAAGCCTCGCAGACGGCGGCGTGATAAACAGTGCCACGATCGCAGCTATGACCGACACGAGAAGCATCGGCTCTTTTTTTAAAATTTTCACGATTTTCTGCATATCAGGCGCCCTTTGTAAATTTGTAGGTTTTCAGGTTTTCATCGGTTTTATCACCGAATACCGTGTAGATCTCAAAGTAATCGTTGGTACAGTTAACCGTCGTATTCTTTTTCATTGCCTTAAGATTCGCCTTGGAGATCTTATTGTATGTTTCGGCATAGATATTACCGCTTCCCGAATTTTTCCAGTGCGCGGCCTTTATCGCAGTCGTAAAATTATCGAAAAGGTTCCCTGTGACAGTCGGATTGACCGCACCGTTCAATATCACGGCATTTACATTTACGGTTCCGTCCGCCCGTTCGCGCAGGATAAAATAATTATCCGTCACAGCGCAGTTCTTCCAGTTCATCATACGTACCACATAGCTTGTCACATCCACAAATGTGTTATTTGAGATATCAATATTGGTGTGGTATTTGCCTTCACTGTATTTGTGAGTTCCGATCGCTGTTTCAAGGTTTTCAAAAACATTGTCGTGTATTGCCACGTTCAGGACAGGAGTACAGTCATAGCTTGTCCAGCCCTGCTTAAATCCGTTGGTTTCCTCGTCCGGAGTATCGATATTGATAGCTTCTTTTCTCTGCGTCGGCGAAGGGAGACAGTCAGAAAATACATTGCCTGATATTTCAACATCCTTCGAAGCATCAAGCTCGATAAAATGCAGTGAATTCAGGTTTTTGAAATGTATCCCCTTTACCGTGAGCCTCTGGCAATGTGCTGCCGTAAGCGCGATGCTCTTGATGAAATCCAGATCGATCGTGGCAGATCCCTGCCCAATGAGCGCTATGTCATGTTCCCCGTTGTATTCACTGAATTTGGTCTGGGTATGGCTGTATGATACCGTCTGAAACAGTGACTGCGTAGGCTCGATCCACGTATTTCCGGTATAATAGGTCTTTACCAGCGTTGCGCCGTCCTCGATCAGTATCGTGGTATTTGAAGGAATGCAGAGTGTATTGGTATACC
>JAILIQ010000300.1 GCA_024695205.1 Lachnospiraceae bacterium | reverse complement strand
CGTGATGTTTTTTCGTCCGGGCGTCCGGACCTGCCGGAAAGGGATGAAGAGGAGGCAGCCTTTCCTGCGGGGCGCTCTTCGTGCCTGTGGGAAGAGCGGTTCTCATCGCTGTCGCCCTCGTACTGCATCGGCGTATTGCTCGAACCGGAGATCAGCTCTTTCAGGCCGTTCAGCTCGACTTCGGTCAGATTCCTGTATGTTCCTGTCTTCAGCCTTCCGAGCGTGACGTTCATGATCCTGACCCTCGTGAGCGCATGGACCCTGTAGTCAAGGACCTCACACATCCTGCGGATCTGTCGGTTCAGCCCCTGGGTCAGGATGATCCTGAACGTGAATTTGTCGATCTGCTCGATCCTGCAGGGGCGGGTAACGGTATCGAGTATCGCTACTCCGGATCCCATTTTCTCAAGGAATTCAGGCGTTATCTCCTTATTTACACGGACAATATACTCCTTCTCGTGGTAATTGCCCGCACGGAGGATCTTGTTGACTATATTGCCGTCATTGGTCAGAAGTATCAGACCTTCGGAGTCCTTGTCCAGTCGTCCGATGGGGAAAATACGCTTCTCAAAGCTGATGAAATCGATGATATTGTCGGGATCCCTGCGGTCTGTCGTACAGACAATGCCCTGAGGCTTATTAAAGGCGATAAGGATCAGGTCTTCGAATTTGGAGACAGGCTTGCCTTTGAAAGTTACATGCTGCCCGGGCTGAACGCGGCTTCCCATAAGGGCGGTCTCACCGTCTATCGTAACAAGTCTGGCCTCAACTGCGGAATCGGCTTCGCGCCTGGAACAGATGCCCGCATCGGCGAGATATTTATTGATACGTACTCCGTTTGCCTGGTCGGCCGGAGCTTTAAACATTTCTTTTTTTGCTTTCATTATGCTCCTTTTACTGAGGATCGTGACCGGACAAAAAGTACGTGCCGGATCACTGACTTATTATTTGGCCTCACTTTTTATAATAGCATTTCCGTCTATTGCCTGCAAGCAAAGAGAAACATATACCGGATATACTTTTCCTTGTATGTAGGGGTCTGTTTTGTTATAATTGCTCTGAGCGGGTTTTGGGGAAATCCGACGACGATACAGAATACAGATGGGGTTGATTATAGATTATGAATGAAACCGGCAAGCAGTCTTCACGCACTAAAGAGCGGATCGCCGTATTGATCATTTTGGCAGCCATTGTTATTATTTTTGCCTTTTATCTTAAAGACAACGCACTTCCGCTGCTTCGCATGCAGAGAGCACACGATATGGAAGGTGCGAGACATTTCTTAAGGAGAAAAGGTCTGCGCGGATGGATCTCGGTCATCCTTGTACAGGCCCTTCAGATGGTAATTGTCTTTGTTCCTGCGGAATTCATACAGATAACGAGCGGACTGAGCTATCCGCTGCCTTTGGCGATACTGCTGTGCGATCTGGGCGGGTGTCTGGGTGCCACCATAATTTTCCTGCTCGTACGCAGCTTCAAATATAACAGCTCGGCCTATGAGAAGAGACGCAGGACTATTGACAGGCTTTCTTCGGGACTGCAGGACCGCAATACGATCCTTCTGATATATCTGCTGTTTTTTATGCCGATCATACCCTTCGGCGCAATATGCTATTACGGCAGCAATACGAAACTGCCTTTCAGAAAATATCTCTTTACGGTTGCAACGGGAGTACTGCCTTCCATACTTGCCTCAAACATAATGGGAAGGGCCGGAGCCTTCTTCATATCGGCGAGGCTTCCCTTCTGGATGCTCCTGCTGATCATAGTGCTCCTCGCAGCACTTCTGTTCGTGCTGATCTTTTTCTTTATCAAGAAGTTTTTCTTCGGAGAAGTGGACGGTACGCCCGATTCGATGATCTATTCGTTCCATTTCTTCCTCGAGAAGATCAGGAGAGGCAAGAAGAGACACCTCGAGATCGACGACAGCCTTCTGCGGGGTATCGACAGGCCTTATATCATGCTGCTCAGAAATGAATCAAATGAAAAACTGAATTTCGTATATCAGATCGCGCATCCCCGCAATCCGGCCTTTTTGATCAGCTCGCGCATGTGCAGGGGACACCTGATGAGTCATATGAGCAAGCATGGCGGAATGATCGAAAACAAGCTGGATACGGATGAGGGCAAGACCGAAAGAGAGATCTGGGAGATGATAGAGAAGAACTACCCGGTTGTGTTCTTTGCGGATAATCTGGGACTTGCAGGTAAAAAAACCGGCACGGATTCCGCAGCTGCTCCCGATGATGCCGACAGGAAAAAAGCCTTAGACAGAAATCTTGAACTTATCAGGACCTATAAGGTGCCGCTTGTTCTGGTCGGAAGCGAAGAAGT
>JAILIQ010000256.1 GCA_024695205.1 Lachnospiraceae bacterium | reverse complement strand
GAGGAAGGACAGATATCCGCCCATCCCACTGTCAAAGTATTTTTTATCCTTAATGCCATATTCATGTCCTGACTCAAACCAGTCATTCCAGGCCTCATTGAAGCAGTCCAGATCAAAATCCATGACCACTTCAAAATCATTGCTTTTTCCGATAAGATCAAGCCACCATTTTCTGCAATGAAAAGTATCGTAATCATCCCTGTTTCCACCCATCCATTCCAGTAGGGTTTCTGCCGGTGCACCGCCCGGTTCTTCTTTTGTACCCGGCATTGCAGTAATAAATACTCCGCCCTTTTTAAGGTAAGGCAGTATCTTGTCCTCAAAAACGCCTTTTTTAGCTCCAAAATAATGATATGCATCGATACTCACGATCGCATCAAAATATCCATATGCATAGGGCAGGTTGTTCGCATCCGCATGAATGGGGATTACCCGGTCATCAACACCCCAGTTCCTAAAGTTTTCCGCATTCTGTGTTGCCGATATCCACAGATCTGTCGCAAATACGTTGACCTTTGCCTCTTTTGCGAGAAACATGCTGGTCAGACCCATTCCGCAGCCAAGATCCATAACCCGGCCGCCCTCCGTCAGCGGATACTTTTTAAGCATCTCATCAAGCAGTCGCAAACTGTTGGGTCCCATCAGATATTCCTTTGTAAAATAATTTCTATAACTTTCGATCCTTTTGTTTTCAATACTGTTCATGTTGATCGTCCTTTCTCTGTTAAAACAGACCATAATATAAAAAGACCACGATATCTAAGCGCAAAGATATCATGGTCCCGGATTTAAAATATATTTTGACGCAGTAAGCTTCGAAGCAAGAACAAGTAAGCTGATTCCTGCTCGATCCGACGCAAAAAGCACGTCAAACAGCCCCTGCAAAAACAAGGTATTATCCATGATATTAAGCGCAATTAAACAAGCCGCCAGCAACTCCGCTGTCAACTCAAGATCAAATATTGCATTTTCCCGTGCCGTGCCGAAAGCATATCAAGTCGTTTACACGTACACAGCTTATCATGCAATGGTTATCTCACCACGCTTAACATAAAATACCTCGTTCTTTCATTTTTTTACATTATATCGATTTTTTGAGGATATGTCAACCTCGGAGGCTATGTAAGGTCGGATGTGCCTGCCGCCCTCCACACAAGATTACCAGCCGGCATTCCTGATCGCTTCAACAAGGTTTCTGCCGTAATTCTCGGTACCGAGACAGTTCGGATGCAGACCGTCGAGATAATACTCGCTCAGATGAGGCACCAGATCAAAGCCGTCAATGACCGTAACATTGCTGTAGCTCCCGGCGATCTTCTTAACATTTTCACAGAAGCTCAGGAACTTCTCATATGCCTGCGGCTGATCTCCGCGCCAGACAGGCGAGATGCACAGGATCGGTATCTCATTTCCGTAAAGGCCGGTAAGGGTCTCATAGAATTCCTCAACATCCTTCATGGACTCAGCCCAGAATTGATTGGTTCCGAGCGCCACGATTATCTTGTCAGTCCGGTAACCGACCATTTTCATTATCGACTTTTTATCGTAAATATACCCGCCGATTCCCTGATTGATCAGATCATAATTCAGCAGCCTGTTAGAAACGCTGACATAAGTCATTCCAGAACGGAGCGGCCCGTAACCCTGGGTTATCGAGTCGCCTAGCCAGAGGACCTTTTCGTTCTTTTGCGGTCTTTCTGCCTCTGCGTTGATCTCAAGATTCCTTACAAGGATCGTTGCATCCGCCGGCAGATAGATCACAACCGACTTTTTGCCTTCCGGAAGCTCCCATTCGATCTTGCCCTCCATGGGAAATTTCCAGGCAGGAGGCCCTTCCTTCGGCCTTTCGGAATCGGGGTCTTCTCTTAAAATATCCTTAACATACACAATCTTCCTGATCTGCCCGTCTACCGCAAGTTCAAAGGAATCCGGCGATCCAAGCCAGATAAACTTGTACTCGAAAGAGACTTTTGTAGCCGCAGTGACCATTTCGATCGTCTTTGCGGTCGTAGCCATGCATCTGTCATACCAGAAATCAAAGGCACCCTTAAAGTATTCCATCTGCTCCTTCGTGTATTGAAACGCCTGCAGCCAGCCGTCTGAAGTCTCTTCAAAGCTGTAAGCTCCGAATAAAAAGTTTTTCAGTTCTTCGTTAGTCATGATCTTTTGTCCTTTCCTAATTTTTATCCCCTACCACAGATTTACCGACCCATTTTTTCTTGTACCAGTAATACATTACTATCAGGCCTCTGATACATTCATCGGTCGCCGTTCCGGCGTAGATCCCGGCAACACCCACGCCAAGGACCACTCCAACCGTATATCCTGTCGTCAGTCCCAGACCCCAGTTACACAATATTCCCATGATAAGCGGGAAAATATATGCTCCTGCTGCCTTAAGGCTGCTCACAAAGGTCATATTGAGACAACGTCCCATCTCCACAAAGATGTCCACGATCATTATCATCTGCCCAAGCGCGATGATATTCTGATTTTCGGTAAATAAGCTCAGGCTGTACCTGCAGATGAGCGCATTCACCGAAGCAAGGGCTACCGTTATCGGCAGCGATGTCCTCAGCGTCTTAAACACTCTCTTGTATGCTTCTTCCGTTTTCTCCGCCCCGACAAGATGACCGGTAATTATCTGCGTGGACATCGCCGAAGCGTTTGAGAAGATCATCGCAAATGAGATAAGCGTGTTACAGTAGGCTCTTGCATTTACCGCATCGTTTCCCATCGAATTTACAAATGAAAGAAGTGTTGTCTGATACAGATTATAGGTCAGATTCTCTCCGGCCGTGGGCAGACCGATCTTTATCATCTTGGCAAGTAGTTTCCCCGGGAAGGGATTCAGAAGGCGCAGCGAAAATCTGCCTATCTTTGCGGCATAGAAGAATACGATCAGAGCGGTCACCGCGATCATCCTGGCTGCCACCGTCGCGATCGCTACTCCCGCCACTCCCATTTTCAGGAAAGATAACGGTCCGTAAAGGAAGAGATAATTGCCGCCGATATTGATGATATTGATCGCCAATGTGACCCACATGCCTATCTTGGTATA
>JAILIQ010000234.1 GCA_024695205.1 Lachnospiraceae bacterium | reverse complement strand
TGAACTTTCAAACTTATGCCCTCCATGATACGAACGAAGTGAGTATCCTTTCCAAGCCTCCGTGTCCGGAGCGCTGCGATCGGCTATGACTCACATCTTAAACGGCATCTCCTTTTTCGTCATCGCTATAAAATACACTCTTTCGTCTTTTTCCGATGCTTTTTTTTCTGTAAACGCCCGCACCGTATCAAGCACCGTAAGCCCGGCCTCTTCAAGTGCAGTCCTGACATCCTTAAGCGCGTATGCCCTCTGAAAATGTGTCTCTTCGTATTTACCGAACAGATCCCCATCCTCCCTGCGAAAGATGGTCAGATCAAAACGATTCCTGCCGCTGCGGGCTTCATATGAATTCTCCCATATCAGGCTGCAATCATCACGATTATCGCAGATCACACGGTCTTGGAGTACATCCCGGTAATAATGCAGCGTGTTCATATCGAAAATGAAAATCCCGCCCGGATCAAGATAATTGTTTACCAGCCTGAAAACCTTCTTCAGATCCCTTACCGAAAGGATATAATTCATGCTGTCGCAAATGCTTACAACTCCGGCAACGGTGCCGTACAGCTCAAATTCACGCATGTCCTGCTCAAGATACAGAATACTCTGGTCCCCCGGCTTTTCCCTGGATCTTGCAATATTTAGCATGTCCGGGGAATTGTCGATGCCGATCATGTCATATCCGATTTTTGCGAGTCTTCTCGTAACCTTGCCGGTGCCGCATCCAAGCTCACACAGTATCCCGTCAGTTACTCCGTATCGCATGAGAAGACCGTGCAGATATTCCGTCCACTCATCATAAGGGACATTATCCATGAATTCGTCATAAATACCCGCAAAACCCGTATATTGTTCCATATGCCCTCCATGATACGAACGAAGTGAGTATCTAATGGGCGCATCGGTATGTTTTTTTACCGATGCACTCGTTTGAAAGTTCTTCTGAACTTTCAAACTTATGCCCTCCATGATACGAACGAAGTGAGTATCTAAACTACGGAAGCGCGATACATTCACCAAGTACAAATGAATAAAGTATGCGCTCTTTTACATCCTTCTTCAGTATTTTAGATGCCGCTTCACTGTACAGTTCAAGCTGTCTGTGATAACGCATTGCCAGTTCTTTGCCTTCGTCCACAAGATCGGTCTTGTAATCAAGTATGACCAGACCATCCTCTTCTTCAAACAGACAGTCGATTATACCCTGGACCGGTATCAGCTCCTCACATCCCGGATACCTGTCGGGATATATCTCACATGCCCTTTTTCCGAGCATAAACGGTTGCTCACGGTACAGCCTCCCCAGCGAATCCGCTGTCTTCATCCTGCTGCACAGTCCGGTCTTAAGAAAGCTCACAAATCTCACGTCGTCAAGAGCCGCACGCTCTGCGGGACTGATTATAGCATAACATCTGCTTTTTTTACAAGTCCCGTTCTCTTCGATCCCGGCCATTCCGTTCAGGAAATGAGACACTTCGTCCGCTCCCGAGAGATCAAACGGCAAAAACTGCATGATCTTATGATAAAGACTTCCAAGCTCTGCCCCGGTGATGCGGCCCGCAGCCGGGCTTTGAGGATCTTCGCCGGTTCTGCCTTCACTTCGGCTTTGAAGATCGTTACCGCTTCTGCCTTCGTTTCGGTTTTGAAGATCGTCACCCATTCTGCCTTCACTTCGGCTTTGACGATCGTCACCGGTTCTGCCTTCACCCCGGTTTTTATTTCTCCAGGGAGTGACCACACCTTCCTCTTCCATCCCTTCATGCTTCAGGTCCGATACCGACAGCTTGACCGGAAGTCCGGAAGCCGGATCCTCTTCGTAAATAAAATCTATTTCCCTGCGGATCTGCCTGTTTACATCCTCATCCGGGATCGAAACATTTTCATACGATCTCTTTCTGTTTTCGATGATATCCGTGTTGATCCGTTCTTCATCCCCGGCAATACTAAACTCTTCGATCAGAAAATCCCGGCTGTTCTTCAGTGCCGCGGGATACAGCAGATCCATATAGCACAATGCCGACGCGGTATAATGATCCGGGAAACGGTTACCTGAGCTTTCGGCTGTCCTGATCCAGTCCTCCTTCTTTTTGCCCCTTTTCCCGGGAGCGCCTACGACGATCAGCTTCTGCATTGCCCTCGTCATGGCGACATAAAGGAGTCTGAGTTCCTCACCGATCGTATCCTGCTCTATCCTCCTTGCCATCAGCGTTCTCCGTACGGTATTGCATTTAAGACGCCTGTCGGGCAGTATGCATTTTGACGCGATGCCGTAGTCCGGACTTATAACAACCTCCCTGTCCTTGTCCTTCAGATTGAACAGCCTCGCTGCGTCGGCAAGTATCACTATGGGAAACTCAAGTCCCTTGCTCCTGTGTATCGTCATGATCCTTACGGCATTGGACGCCTCGGAATTAACTGCCTCCTCAAGATCATCGTCCGAGCGTGTGATCTCCTCGATATAGCCTACAAAATCAAACAATCCCGAACTGCTTCCCTTCTCATACTGCGAAGCGTACGAAAGCAGAAGATCAAGATTGGAGGTCCTTGAATCCCCCTGCGGCAGCGCGTTGCAATAAAGATAAAAGCCCGTCTGTTCGTAGATCGCAAATATGACCTTGTCAATATCCCTGGTCATATTCATTCTTCTGATGCTGTAATATATATCCAGAAAATGAACGCATTTTTCCTTCAGACTGCCCGCGGGACCGTTCTGTGCGTAATCTTCAACGCATTGCCAGAACCTGACATTGAAGCCTCCGAATATCCTGACTCTGGCAAGTTCATTGTCATCAAGTCCTCCCATCGGAGAATGCAGTACACTTGCGCAGGGAATATCCTGATAGGGATTGTCGAGCAGTCTCAGATAATTGACGACTATCGAGATCTCATAGGAATTTAAAAAGCCCCCTGAAGCATCCGTAAATGCAGGTATTCCGGCATTTTCAAGTATCTCGGCATAAGTTTCGGTGGATTTGCTCGTACTCCTGAGCAGGATCACTATATCGCCGTAACTGATCTTTCTCGTTGTATTATCCTTATTTCTGATCGGGTAACCGCTGTCGATAAGCTGTTTTATCTTTTTTGCGGCCGCTGTGGCGCACAGGCTCACCCCGGTATACTCTTCCCTTGCGTCTTCTTCGGCTTTTTCGGAAGCATCGTTTTCACTTTCCTTAGCTTCCTCCGCATCGTTTTCTGCGGCCCGGGCGACTATGATCTCGGTAATATCCGCATTTTCACCTTCATCCGGCCCGTCCTGAGCATCTGCCTGCGCCGTTTTGCCGCATACAAGCTCCGAATCCCTGTCGTATTCGACACGGCCCACGGCTTCGTGCATACAGAGCCTGAACACGTCATTTACACTGTCTATGACGTTCCTGCTGCTTCTGTAATTAAGCCCGAGATGTATCAGCTCTCCCTCCGCCGGATCGGCAGTATACCTTTCCGCACGGTTGATAAAAAGCTCCGGTTTGGCCATTCTGAACTTGTAAATGCTCTGCTTGACATCGCCAACCATGAAGGTATAGGGCTTCTGCCCCGAAGGCCCGGCGATCACCTCTGCGATCTGCTCCTGTACCGCATCGCTGTCCTGGTACTCATCTATGAAAATATCATGGAACCTTTCCCTTAACTCAAGGGCCGCCTCAGTGGGCTCCACTCTGCCCTCATCATTCTTGCGGGCCAGGATCTGCAGTGCAAAATGCGATATATCGGAAAATTCGAAAATATTCTTTTCCTTTTTTGCCGCGATCACTCTCTCAATATATTCCCGTGTAAGCGCAATAAGGACACATAGCGGTTTTGCGGCATCAGAGCAGGCACCGGCAAGCTTTTCCTCATCCATGGAAAACCACTTTTCGGTAACCTGCTTTATTATGTTCTTATATCTCTCACGGGCTTTTTTGATCTTATCCTGGACATCGTCACTAAAACCCTTCAGCAGGGTAAGTCGCGAGAATTCGAAGCTTTTGATCATACGGTCCATTTCCGGATAAGACTTATTGCCGGTAAGCCCCTCGAAAAAGCTGCTCTCTGTGGAAAGTATGTCGACACATTTCTGCAGTTTGGCATCCGATCGCACGATAACCCCTTCGGATACCAGACGGTCGGCTTCACTCCTTACAGCAGCCAGTGCCTGTGCCGAAAGATCCACAGCTTCTGCCAGCTTCTCCCTGCAGACATCGGCTATCGAATCCTTCCATTCATCACGAAGCGTTACCGCTCCTATATCAGCTTTCAGATCGCTTTCAAGCTCCTCAAGCCATTCCAGCGGCCAGGCCTGTGCATATGATGCCTTTGCAAGCTCCTCAACCAGCCCGTTAAGTTTCTCGTCGTTCTTCGTTCCGCAGTAGCTCTCCACAAGGAGCAGAAAATCAGGAGCCGCCTCCGCATATTTATCCTCAAGCAGATCATCCATCACCTTATGCCTTAAAAGCGCAGTTTCAGCCTTATCGCCTATCCTGAATGAAGGATCCATATCTATCCGGTAGAAAAATTCCTTCACGACCGAATTGCAGAAACTGTCGATAGTCGTGATCTTCGCATTATGAAGGAGCATCTGTTGCCTGATCAGTCTTTTGTCGGAAGGATCCGCATCCACCATGCCGGTAAGACGGTCGCTAAGTTTTTCACGCATATTGGACGCAGCATCTCTCGTAAATGTTACGATCAGCATTTTATCAATGTCTGTACCGTCCTTTTCCTGCATGATCAGGTCAATGATGCGTTCGATCATGACCGTTGTTTTCCCGGCTCCGGCCGCAGCGGAAACAAGCAGGTTTTTGTTCCTGCTCTTTATGATCCGCTGTTGCTGCGGGCTCCATTTTATCTCAGCCATAATATGATCTCCGTACTGTTTCCGAATTTTCGATCTTTTTCCAGATCTCCTCTTCATCCGCCTTTTTCAGTTTTCTGTAACGGTATCCGAGACTCCTGTCAAAACCGCATACCGCATTGTAAGGACAATAAGTGCATGCATGTATGTTCCCGTCTTCAAACGGGTCTATATCCACATTGCCGTTCAGTATCTTCCCGCTATTCAGGTGCATCAGGTCTGTTGCGTATCTGCCGGCAGCGCTCAGTCTCGCGGAAGAGAGAATATTGCTGCGTGAATCGTATTCTCCGTCTTTAACCTTATATTTTACAGAGATTATATCCGAGTCATATCCGCCTACCGGCTCCCCATGTTCATCTATCAGGCCGTCATCGGACAGCTTTAGACTGCTTCTGTTGTCCGCCGAAGGGCCCTGAAGCTTCAGCTCTGACAATATCTTCTGCTCGGTGCCTGTGCTGTCGGGTGTCCCTTCAAGGATCGGGTCGTCAATGTTGTAATAATACATTCCCGCACTTTCGACATCCGCAGGCTGTCCCGGTTTTGTTCCGTCGCCTCCGGCAAAGTCGCGCCCTGTCAGTACCAGCGCTTCATTCATGTAAACCGCAAGCTGAATCTGCAGACCGTTATATAATCTTATAAGATCGAATTTCTTCCTTCCCGACTTATAATCGATGACCCGGACATATTTCTTGCCGTCTTTTTCGGAAATATCGATCCTGTCTATCTTTCCGACCAGCTCCATAAAGCTGTCCGCAGTCTTAAAGCTCTCTTCAAAGTATTCGGGCTCAAAGCTGCCGCCCTTCACCTGATGATCGAGTATCCCGATCGTCCGTCTCAGCACCCTTTCGGCTCTGGTCCTGATATAACGGTTTCTGTTCGTGCTTCCGACGATCTCGTCATATTCCGTAAGCGCAGCGTCCAGAGCTGCTTCCATTATGCGGTTTCTGATCTCTTCATCGGTATCATGCCATTTTTTGCCGCTTTTTTTCAGCTCCGTTCCATACAGCTCCACCGCCTTATGATAGATGTTGCCGAGTTCTACGGCTCCGACCTTGAATTCCTGTCGTTCTTCGAGCTTCAGACCGTATCTGAGGAAATTCGAATACGCACAGGAGGCAAAGCGTTCAAGCATTGTAACACTGCCTTTTAATACCCTGCCGTACAGTCCCTCTGCATTTTCACGGGTAAGTGAACCGGCCTTTTTATGATCAAAAGCAGCCTTCATGAGCATCCCGTATTCCTCGGGATCGGCAGCCGCTATAGCCGCGCAGACGGTCCTGACGGACGCGTCAAGTTCATTAAGATCAAAGTCTCTCATCGCCCTTGCCGCGGTGTGTCTGCCCCGGTCACTGCCGACAAGCATCTCATCATCCGTCCTGTAAACATCGCGTATCTCAAGGCCCGGATATATCTTCATCATCTCTGAAAAAATAAAGGATCTGTGGCCCGGTTTTTTGTCGGCTGTCATTCTGTGATATGTCATAAACAGCTTTTCCGAGGGCTTCGTAAGGTTCAGATACAGATAAAACTCCTTCAGATATGCATTACGCAGTCCTACTGGAGAAAGCTCTATGTCATTTTCCTCAAATATCATCCTGTCCGCGATCGAAAGCAATCCCTGTTCAGTCTGGGATTTCGGAACAAGACCGTCATTTACCCCGATAAAGAATAAGACCCTTACGGCGCCGAGCCTGGTCCTTTCCATATCGCCGATCATTACATAATCCCGGCCCTGCGGGATCATTGCGAGTTTTTCCTCCGAAAAGCCCGTATCCAATATTTCGGAGAATTCCCGGAGTTTTACCAGATCGCCTGACAGCAGTTTTTCGATCCTCTCAAACACCTCGCAGATCTTCGAATACAGCTGACCGGCCTCAAGAGCCTCGCTCCTGTCCGAAGCGGTCGCGGATGTCTTCCCCGACTGTTCCTTCTCTTCGAGCTTTCGTTCAATGTCAAGCTGCTTCATCAGTTCCTTCAGGATCTTAACCCTTTCACTGACGGTCACATCCCCCGCAAGCCTGAGTGCGGGCTCTATCAGACAGCTGCAGATGCGTTTTCTGAGCTCGTTGAGCCTGCCAAGATCGACCTCATATCTGGTCTTATAGCCTTTTGTCCATTCCTTCTGCCACCATCCGGCACCCCTGACAGCTTTCGCAATACAGTAATTCTCCAGAGCTGCGGTCTCTTCGGCCGAGAATCCGGAATATGCGGATTTTGCAAATCTGAGTACGCTTGCGGTATCAAAGCCCTTTAGAGCCGCAATGATCACCGAGCGCAGCAGTTCTACCGGAGCAGTTCCGATAATGCTTCTCTTGCTGTCGGCAAAACAGGGTATCCCCGCGCGGGTAAATTCCCTGACCGCAATACCTTCATAGTTTTCAAGATCGCCCGTTATGACCGCGATGTCGCCGTATCTGTAATCTTCAAGCGCAGTCAGACGCCTTATGCAGCCTACGACAAATCTGACCTCCTCTGTGGGGCTCTCGCATGAAGCAAGGCTGATCCCCCTGTGATCGGAGCTTTTCTTTATCGGATGTCTGAAAATATTATGTTCAAGAGACGCAAGTGCCGGATTTTTAATGAACCTGTACGGGATCCCTGCCGGCTGTGCTTTCCCCGCCGCGCCGGAAATTATATTGTCTGCTTTCTGTATATCCCGATCTGCGGCTGCATTGCCTGCTTTCTGTATATCCCGATCTGCGGCTGTACTGCCGGCTGACTGTATATCCCCATCTGCGGCTGTATCGCCCACGGTCAGTACCTTCGTTTCCTGCCCGGTCCTCCCGGCGATATCTATAAGCTTCTCAAATGTGATCCTGCTCAGATCAAAAAGCGAATCCCCTGTGCTGCCTGTCCCGATCACCTCCGGATCGCCGGTAATGCTTACGCAGACATTTGCGGAAACCGAAAGGAGTTTTTCAATGCATTTGAGCTGCATTACCGTAAATCCGGTAAATCCGTCAAAAACAATATCGCATCCTTTAAGTATCCTTGATTCTTCTATTTTTTCCGCAAAGATCTCAAGAAGCTCCTCATTCATGATAAAACGGTCCCTGATGAACTCCCTGAAGCCGCGGTAGATCACATCAATATCCTTAAGCTTCGCTCTCAGCTGGCTTCTGTTGCCGGCCTTTTCCATCATATCCTCAAGCTCTTCGGGTCCGATCGAATACTGATAAAACTCGGCTATCACCGATTTCATCTGTTCTATGAAGCCCTGTCTGTGGACCTTTCCGGCAAAGATTCCGAGCCTGTCCGAATTGTCAAGCGCAACCTTTTTGACTATCATCGTTTTACCCGTATCCTCAAGTATCACGGGCGGCGTATAGCCGAGTTCCTCAAATACCCTGTGCGCCAGGCGCGGAAAGCTTAAGATGTCGATATTCATAAATCCGTGAACCGGACTCTTTTCAATGATCTCCTTTTGCGCATGAAGAGTAAACTGCTCGGGCACAACGATCAGGAAATTACGTTTTCTGTCTTTATCCGCTTCTTCGATCACCCCGGAAAAAAGCATGTGTGATTTTCCGGTTCCCGATGCTCCCAAAATAAGCTTCAGCATAGCCTTACTCCTTTTGATCCGTATGGAAGAATTCATATACCCTGCGGGCTGCCGCAGCATTCATGTTCTCACAGGCCGCAAGCTCTTCAACCGTTGCATTCCGTATATCTTCAAGCGATGTAAAATGCTTCATCAAAGCCCTGCGCCGTGTCGGCCCGATGCCGTTTATGTCATCAAGGATCGAATGCACCTGTTCTTTCGATCGCAGTGATCTGTGGTACTCGATCGCAAACCTGTGCACTTCGTCCTGAACCCTGGTCATGAACTTGAAGCACTCCGATCCCGTATCTATCGGCAGTTCGATATTGTTAAAATATATGCCTCTGGTCCTGTGATTGTCATCCTTGACAAGTCCGCATACCTTCTGCTCGATCCCGAGCTTTGCAAATACCTCAAGGGCAACATTGACCTGCCCTCTTCCTCCGTCCATCATTATCAGATCCGGAAATTTGGCAAAGCTTGACAGTGCCGCATCCCGGCGTACTTCTTCCGATCGTCCGGTATCTTCAGCCGGTCCGTTGCTCCTCTTCTCTTCAAGTTCCCTGCGTCCATGCTCGAATCTTCTTGTAAGCACCTCTGCCAGGGAAGCGTAATCATCGGGGCCTGTTACGGTGCGGATCTTGAATTTCCTGTAGTCGCTGCGCTTGGGTTTCCCGTTTTCATAAACAACCATCGAACCTACAGTCTCAAATCCGCTGATATGCGATATATCATAAGCCTCTATCCTTACGGGAGGATCTATTCCGAGGAGTTTTCCGAGCTCCTTTACGGCGCCGTCGGAACGTTTCTGTTCATTCTTAAGCCGTTCGGAATCTCTTTCAAGGATTCCCGCGGCATTGTTGCAGGCCAGCTTGATAAGTCCTTCCTTTTCACCCCGTTTAGGGAACTTAAGGCTCACCTTAAAGCCTGCTTTCTGTGTCAGCCACTCCTCAACCAGTGCAGCTTCGGCAATATTCTCCGAAACAAGGATCTCTTTGGGGATCACCGGCACGCCAGCGTAAAACTGTTTTACAAATTCATTGAGGATCTCCGCCACATTGTTTCCTTCGGCCTTACTATTCTTAGTTTCCCGGGTGTTCTCTGCACCTTTACCTGCTGCTTCAGCGGCTGTTTCTCCGCCTGCACACGCAGTTCCTCCGGCTGCTTCTCCACCTTCTCCTGCTGCTTCAACAGCTGTTTCTCCGCCTGCATACGCAGTTCCTCCGGCTGTCTCTTCTCCGGAATCGTCTGTGCTCATATAATAGTGCTCGCGTCCCACAAGCCGCCCCGAACGTATAAAGAAAACCTGCACAACAGCCGATCCGTCCCGGACCGCGGCACCGATCACATCACGGTTGCCCTCATCCTGGCCCGTAACTCTCTGTACCTGATTCATTTTATCAATATTCGAGAGTAAATTTCTGTACTCGATCGCTTTTTCGAATTCAAGGTTTTCCGAAGCCTCATTCATCTTTTTTTCAAGCTCTTTTACGATGGGTTTTGAATTGCCTTCGAGAAATTCAAGGATCCTGTCGACATTGTTCCGATACTCTTCAGCGGATATCCCGCCGATGCACGGACCAAAACACTGATGCATGTGATAGTAAAGACAGGCTTTGTTATCCTTTTTCCTGTCATTCCCGGCTTCTTCGCCCGCATCGCCATCTCCTGCCGAGATGGCCTTTCTGCAATATCTGAATTTATATATTTTCTGCAGAAGATCAAGTGTATTTCTTGCCGCATCCACACTTGTATAGGGTCCGAAATATTTTGAACCGTCATTTACATGATGTCTTGTCAGATAAACCCTCGGGAAATCTTCATTTACGGTAACCTTGATGAACGGATAGGTCTTATCGTCCATAAGCATGGTATTGTATTTCGGACGGTTCTCCTTTATAAGATTGCATTCCAAAACAAGCGCCTCGACTTCGCTTCCCACCACAATGTATTCAAAATGATGGATCAGTGATATCATGTGCTCGATCTTAGGGGAACGTATTCTTTTCTGAAAATACTGTCTGACACGGTTTTTCAGACTGATAGCTTTCCCGACATATATGATCGCGTCGGTTTTGTCATGCATTATATAAACCCCCGGCTTGTCGGGGAGTTTTTTTAATTCTTCTTCGATGTTAAAGCTGTCCTCACTCACGATCGTTCTGTCCTTTCTCTGAAAATGCTGTCTTCGAACCTGCCTCTTAAATTCTACTATACTCGGATAACTATGACAAGATATCGTATTACCCCCGGGAGACTGTACGAAAACCAGTCACACAGGGGGGCTGGTTAGAAAAGTTTTCGGACAGTCTCCCGGCTCCGGTTGAGCTTTGAACACGAAAAAACAGCTTTTACCGCGACCGCTGTACAGCTGCCGGTAAAAGCCGTTTAATTTGCATAACCGTTTTATTCCTCAAACTCTACGTCGACAAAAAAGCCTCTCGGATCCTGTCTTACATCCTTTACTATGCCCGTATTGGACCTGATCCGGTCTGCAAGCTTGTAATTACCGGACATTGCCAAAGCGGGAACGATAGTATAATAATAAAACGCTTCCGTGTTCTTTTCGATGATCTCTACCCGGTCGCCTTCCTTTAGCAGACCGTGACGCTCCATTTTGAACTCTTCGGTTCTCATATCAGACCGCCTCCGCATTCTGCACGGCATCATCTTCCGTTCCGCTTACAACCGGAGAGCCGGTATCTTCTCCCACTCCGCTTACTGCCGGAGCATCAGTATTTCCTTCCGTTCCGCTTACTGCCGGAGCGTCAGTATTTCCTT
Source organism: Lachnospiraceae bacterium (assembly GCA_024695205.1). Lineage (GTDB taxonomy): Bacteria > Bacillota > Clostridia > Lachnospirales > Lachnospiraceae > RUG11977. The sequence goes on along the minus strand of JAILIQ010000234.1, from coordinate 4,038 downwards.
CCGTTCCGCTTACTGCCGCAGAGTCCGCATTTTCTCCTTTTTCCCTGGCCGCTACCGCTTCTTCGTAAAGCTCCATGAACTGCTTGCCGGTTATAGTCTCTTTCTCGCTCAGATAGGTAGCAATCTTATCAAGGATGTCCCTGTTGGCCGAAAGAAGTTCCCTGGCTTTGGCATAGCATTCCGCAAGAAGTGCCATTACCTCACGGTCAATCTCTCCGGCGGTTTCTTCTCCGCAGTTCATGACCGCACGGCCGTCCAGATATCTGTTCTGGATCGACTCGAGACCTATGGCGCCGAACTTTTTGGACATACCGTACTGGGTTATCATCGCACGGGCGATCGCGGTCGCTTTCTCGATATCATTCGAAGCTCCGGTCGTGATCGAATCAAATACGATCTCTTCAGCCGCACGTCCGCCATAAAGCGTTACAAGCCTTGCTTTTAACTGATCTTCGCTTTCAAGGTATCTTTCTTCCTCAGGCACCTGCATTACATAGCCGAGCGAGCCCATTGTACGCGGTACGATCGTTATTTTCTGAACAGGCTCTGCCTTCTTTTCCAGCGCCGTGATCAGTGCATGCCCGGTTTCGTGGTAAGCTACGACCTTCTTTTCATCCGGACTCAGGATCCTGTCTTTCTTCTCCTTGCCGGCGATAACGACCTCCACGGATTCCATGAGATCTGCCTGTGTAACGGCAGTCCTTCCCTGTTTTACCGCCAGGATCGCAGCTTCATTTATGATATTGGCAAGATCTGAGCCTACGGCACCGCTTGTAGCCAGACCTATCTCTTCAAGGTCAACGGATTCGTCCATGAAAACATTTTTGGCATGGACCTTTAATACCTCGACTCTTCCCTTCAGATCGGGCTTGTCGACGATTATCCTTCTGTCGAAACGTCCGGGACGCAGAAGTGCTTTATCCAGAACGTCGGGGCGGTTGGTAGCCGCAAGGATGACAATACCTTTGGATGTATCAAAACCGTCCATCTCCGCAAGGAGCTGGTTCAGGGTCTGCTCTCTCTCGTCATTGCCTCCGAGCTGATTATCACGGCTCTTTCCTATTGCATCTATCTCGTCGATGAAAATGATACACGGTGCCTGCGCCTGAGCCTGTTTGAACAGGTCTCTGACTCTCGAGGCTCCGACACCCACAAACATTTCAACAAAATCCGAACCTGCAAGCGAGAAGAACGGAACATGAGCCTCACCCGCCACAGCCTTGGCAAGAAGCGTTTTACCGGTTCCGGGAGGTCCTACGAGCAAAGCGCCCTTGGGGAGTTTTGCACCGATCTTCTGATATTTGCCGGGATTGTGGAGGAAATCCACAAGCTCGCTTATCGAATCCTTGGCCTCCTCCTGTCCTGCCACATCCTTAAATGTAACGCCGGTCTCCTTCTCAACGTACACCTTCGCGTTGGACCTGCCGACTCCCATGATCCCTCCCGAATTTTTCGAGATCGATCTGAACAGGAAATACATCAGCACATATATCAGGATAAACGGCAGGATATATACCAGCAGGATGTCAAAAATGGTCGTACTCCTGTCTACCACCTGGGCACTGAAGGGTATTCCTGCCTTGTACAGCATATCCTTCAGTTCATCATCGGCAACCACACCGGTATAATACGTTACGCCTGTATACGTCGTCTTTTTCTTGGGGGTACTCATTATCCTGTCGGCTTCGATCAGCACCTCTTCGATATCACCCGAAGCGATCATGTCCAGAAAACGGTTATATGTGATCTCTTCGGTCTTCGCCGCATTGATCTGTCTTGAAAGATAGCTGAACAGCATTACTGCTATCAGCGCTCCTACCAGGCAGATAACGAACATACGGCGGTTCTGATTGTTCTTATCGGGTTCCTTTTTGTTGTTCTCGTCCATTTAATTGATATACTCCTCAAAATACTTTCTGTACGGCGATACCGCACTCAATGCGCAGATGCCGATAAGTCCCGGCCCCGTATGAGCACCTATCGCACATCCCAGAAATCCTTTGAATACGGTTTTGCAGCCATATTGTTCCTTTATTCTTTCTATAAGCTCATCGCACAGTTCTTCGCAGTCGGCATGAACGACCGCGATTATCTGTTTGTCAAGTTCCACTCCTCTTTCCCTGATGATACCGATGACCCTGTCAATTGCTCTCTTTCGTCCGTGAACCTTCTCGCATACCTGAAGCTTACCCTCATCGGTCACTTCAATGATCGGTTTGATGTCCAGAAGACTGCCCGCGATCGCCGCAGGACGGCTCAGACGCCCTCCCTTGTACAGATATTCGAGCGTTTCTACGGTAAATATATGTTCCATATTGTCAAAATGGAAGCGGGCGGCATTGATCACTTCTTCCTTCGAAGCTCCTTTTTCCTGCATGATCAGAGCCATATAAACACACAGTCCGAACCCGATCGCGGCACATTTCGAATCAATGATGTCAATCTTAAAGTCCGGATAGTCCTCTAAAATATCTGCTTTGGCAAGGTTGGCGGCCCCGAAGGTACCTGCGATACCCGTTGAAAAACAGAAATACACAACCTCTTTGCCTTCCCGCGCATAAGGAAGGAACGCCTCCGTGAACATATACTGATTGATATGGTAGGTCGTGATCTTCGCTCCCGAACGCTGAATATCATAAAATTCCTTAGGATGTATGGTATCTCCGTCAAAGTAATCTTTGCCGTCAATAACTACCGGTGTGGGTATTACCTTCAGGTTATATTTGTCGATCACCCATTTAGGCATATCCGTAGCCGAATCAGTTATTATAGTGTACATTTCATATCCTCACAACAGTCATTTTTATTCCGTCTTAAGGCGGTCAAGCTGCCCAAGCCATGCGGTTCCCCTGATATCACTCGGCATTCTCCAGTCACCTCTCGGAGAAAGAGCCACAGAACCTGTCTTGGGTCCGTCAGGAAGGCACGAGCGTTTGAACTGATTGGCAAAGAAGCGCCTGTAGAGCTGCTTCTGCCATTTCAGTATCGTAGCTGCGTCATATCTTCCTTTAAAGGCTTCTTTTGCCATCCGGTATATCTTGGCAGGCTCAAAGCCGTATCTGATCATATAAAAAATGAAGAAATCATGCAACTCATACGGTCCGACAATGTCCTCGGTGATCTGGCTTGTCAGTCCTTCTACGCTCGGAAGCAGCTCGGGTGAAACCGGTGTTCCGATAATGTCCGTCAGCGTATCCGCAAGACGTTTGCTTTCGCTGTTCGCGGCAAAATATCCCACAAGAGCCCTGACGAGCGTTTTGGGTACCGAGGCGTTAACACCGTACATTGACATATGGTCACCGTTATAGGTCGCAAATCCAAGCGCAAGCTCCGAAAGATCGCCTGTTCCGACAACAATACCGTTTTTAAGGTTCGCTATGTCCATAAGTATCTGCGTACGCTCTCTTGCCTGCGCATTTTCAAACGTAACATCTGCCGTTTCACCGTCGTGGCCTATATCCTTGAGATGTCCGTTTACCGCATCCTTTATATTGATCTCTATCAGCTTTATTCCAAGCTCTTCGATCAGTATCTCGGCATTCTTCCTTGTCCTGACCGACGTTCCGAAGCACGGCATCGTAACTGCCGAAATGCCCGATGTGTCAAGTCCGAGCATCTTAAACGCTTCCACGGTCACAAGTCCCGCAAGGGTCGAGTCAAGTCCGCCCGAAATACCGATAACTGCTTCCTTGCAGCCGATCGCCTTCAGTCGCGAAGCCAGTCCGCGGGCCTGAATCTCCACAACTTCCTTAAACTGCTCATTACGCTCCGACTCATCCGACGGGATAAACGGATTCATTTCAAATTTCCTGGTCAGCTCAGTCAAAGGCAGCACCCCGTAAAGGTCATCCTCAGCAGCCTGAGCTTTTTCCTTAATGAGCCTGCTCACCGATCCGAATGAAAATTCCGCTCTTTCATAGCCGTCCGGATGCGAGCTGTAGGAAGTCATCCGCCTTCTTTCGTTTACAAGCCTGTTGACATCTATCTCGGTGATCGTAAGACCATTCGAGAACATTTCAGATTCTTTTAAGATAACAC
>JAILIQ010000224.1 GCA_024695205.1 Lachnospiraceae bacterium | reverse complement strand
GTTCTCGATATGCCCAACCTCATTGAAGTTCAGAAGAACTCCTATGAGTGGTTTCTCGGTGAAGGCTTGAGGGAAGCTTTCAGGGATATTTCTCCCATTGAAGACTTCAACGGCAAGCTCAGCCTTGAGTTTATTGATTTCAGACTTTGCAAGGATGATGTCAAGTATACGATCGAGGAATGCAAGGAGCGCGACGCTACCTATTCCGCACCCTTGAAGGTTAATGTCAGACTTCATAATAAAGATAATGAGGATGTCATTAAGGATCAGGAGATCTTCATGGGAGATTTCCCTCTGATGACCGAGACCGGTACTTTCGTTATCAACGGTGCTGAGCGTGTTATCGTAAGCCAGCTGGTAAGATCCCCCGGTATATATTATGAGATAAGCCATGACAAGATCGGTAAGAGACTTTTTGCCTGCACGGTTATTCCGAGCCGTGGTGCATGGCTTGAGTACGAGACCGATTCCAATGATGTGTTCTATGTACGTGTAGACCGTAACCGTAAGGTTCCGATCACTGTATTCCTTCGTTCGCTCGGTGTCGGCACTGCCCAGCAGATCCGCGACATGTTCGGTGATGAGCCGAAGATCGAGGCTTCCTTCTTAAAGGATCCTTCCGAAGAGGATTCATACGAGGGCGGTATCAAGGAACTGTACAAGAAGCTCCGTCCCGGTGAGCCTGTTTCCGTAGAGAGCGCTGAGAGCCTTTTCCACTCGATGTTCTTTGATGTTCGCAGATACGATCTTGCGAAGGTAGGACGTTACAAATTTAACAAGAAGCTCCATCTGCGCAACCGTGTTGTAGGCTTTACGCTTGCAGAGGATGCGGTCGATCCCGAGACAGGTGAGATCGTTGCCAAGGCAGGTACACGTATCGATGAGGCTCTTGCCGTAAAGATCCAGAACGCAGGCATTTTCTCGATCACCGTTCAGGCTGATGAGCGCAATGTCAAGGTTATTTCCAACCTTATGGTCGATCTTGCGGAGCATGTTCCTTTTAAGTGCAGCGATGAGCTTAAGGTTGAGCTTCTCGGTGTAAATGAGAACGTTTATTATCCCGCACTGAAGGAGCTGCTTGCCCAGAACCTCAAGGAGAGCGAGCTCAAAGAGCAGATCAAGCGTAATGTTCATCTGCTTATTCCGAAGCATATCACCAAGGAAGATATTTTTGCTTCCGTAAGTTATAACCTTCATCTTGAATACGGCATCGGCAACAAGGATGATATCGATCACCTTGGAAACCGTCGTATCAGATGTGTCGGCGAGCTGCTTCAGAACCAGTACCGCATCGGTCTTTCCCGTATGGAGAGAACCGTTCGCGAAAGAATGACCACTCAGGACATTGAGGGTGTAAGCCCCCAGTCCCTTATCAATATCAAGCCCGTGACAGCAGCTGTCAAGGAATTCTTCGGAAGCTCCCAGCTGTCTCAGTTCATGGATCAGCATAACCCTCTCGGTGAGCTTGCTCACAAGAGAAGACTTTCGGCCCTGGGTCCCGGCGGACTTTCCCGTGACCGCGCAGGTTTCGAGGTTCGTGACGTTCACTACACCCATTACGGACGTATGTGCCCCATCGAGACTCCCGAAGGTCCCAACATCGGTCTGATCAACTCTCTTGCAAGCTATGCAAGGATCAACGAGTACGGATTTATCGAGGCTCCTTATCGTAAGGTTGACAAGTCCGATCCCGAGAATCCGAAGGTTACCGATGAAGTTATTTACATGACGGCCGATGAAGAGGACAAGTACGTTGTCGCACAGGCCAATGAGCCCCTCGATGATGACGGACATTTTGTAAATGCCAATGTTTCCGGTCGTTTCAAGGAGGATACATCACAGTTCCAGAAGAAGAGGATCGACCTTATGGACGTTTCTCCGAAGATGGTATTCTCTGTTGCTACAGCACTTATTCCTTTCCTTGAGAATGATGACGCGAACCGTGCCCTGATGGGTTCGAACATGCAGCGTCAGGCAGTTCCGCTGCTTCGCACCGAGGCGCCCGTTGTAGGTACCGGTATGGAGCATAAGACTGCAGTCGACTCAGGTGTCTGCGTGATCGCCAGGCATGCGGGCAAGGTTGAAAGATCCACCGCTACCGAGATCGTGATCAGGGCAGAGGACGGAACAAGAGATGAGTACAAGCTGCTCAAGTTTGCACGTTCCAACCAGGGTACCTGCATCAACCAGCGTCCTATCGTAAATAAGGGCGATGTTGTGGCTGAAGGCGATGTTATCGCTGACGGTCCTTCAACCTCTTACGGCGAACTGGCGCTCGGTACCAACCCGCTGATCGGTTTCATGACATGGGAAGGTTACAACTACGAGGACGCCGTACTCTTAAGCGAGCGTCTGGTCAAGGAAGATGTATATACCTCCGTTCATATCGAAGAATATGAGACGGATGCACGTGATACCAAGCTCGGACCCGAGGATATCACCCGTGATGTACCGGGTGTCGGCGATGCGATCAAGGATCTGGACGATCGCGGAATCATCCGTATAGGTGCTGAGGTCCGTGCCGGTGACATCCTTGTCGGCAAGGTAACTCCGAAGGGAGAGACCGAGCTTTCGGCAGAGGAGAGACTGCTTCGCGCGATCTTCGGCGAGAAGGCAAGAGAAGTAAGGGATACATCGCTTCGTGTTCCTCACGGCGAATTCGGTATCGTTGTTGATGCCAAGATATTTACACGCGCGAACGGAGATGAGCTCCCCGCAGGCGTGAACAAGCAGGTTCGTGTTTACATAGCACAGAAACGTAAGATCCAGGTCGGTGACAAGATGGCAGGCCGTCACGGTAACAAGGGTGTTGTTTCCCGCGTTCTTCCCGTTGAGGATATGCCTTTCCTGCCTAACGGCCGTCCGCTTGATATCGTGCTGAACCCTCTGGGCGTTCCTTCACGTATGAATATCGGACAGGTTCTTGAGATCCATCTGAGCCTGGCTGCGAAGGTTCTGGGCTTTAACATTTCCACTCCCGTATTTGACGGAGCGGATGAAAATGACATCATGGACACCCTTGAGATGGCCAATGATTATGTCAATACTCCTATTGAGGAATTTGAAAAGAAATACAAGAAGGTGCTCGACAAGGAGACCATGAAATTCCTTATCGACAATCAGGATTACCGCAAGGAATGGGAAGGCGTTCCGATCAACCGCGACGGAAAGGTACGCTTGAGAGACGGCCGTACAGGCGAGTATTTCGACGGTGCGGTAACTATCGGATTCATGCATTACCTGAAGCTTCACCATCTGGTTGACGACAAGATCCATGCCCGTTCAACCGGTCCTTACTCACTTGTTACACAGCAGCCTCTGGGCGGCAAGGCTCAGTTCGGCGGTCAGCATTTCGGTGAGATGGAGGTTTGGGCTCTTGAGGCATACGGCGCTGCCCATGTGCTCCAGGAGATCCTGACCTACAAGTCGGATGATGTTACCGGTCGTGTCAAGACTTATGAGGCGATCATCAAGGGTGACAACATTTCCGAGCCCGGTATTCCCGAGTCGTTCAAGGTTCTGCTCAAGGAACTTCAGTCACTTGCTCTTGATATCACCGTACTCGATGAGAACGGCGAAGAAGTTAAACTTACCGAAGATATCGATTACTCGGTAGACGAGGGTAAGGTCTGGGACGAAGGCAACGACGACTATAAGCAGGATTACGATGATTTCGAAAATGACGGCTATTTCGAAGTTGACCAGAGTGATCTGGGAGGCTCGGAAGGTGGATTTGACGATTTCGAGTATGAGGATTATACCGTTGATGTCAATGATTCGGATGATTTTTCGGATGATGAGGAATAGAAAGGAAGAGAGTATAGATGGATTCCAATATGAATATGGAGAATTCCGCCAAGGAAGTTAATTACGAGGCTATCCGCATCGGTCTTGCTTCTCCGGAGAAGATCCGCGAGTGGTCAAGAGCCGAGGTCAAGAAGCCCGAAACCATAAACTATCGTACTTTAAAGCCTGAGAAGGACGGATTGTTCTGTGAAAAGATCTTCGGACCCTCAAAGGACTGGGAGTGCCACTGCGGTAAGTACAAGAAGATCCGTTTCAAGGGTATCATCTGTGACCGCTGCGGCGTTGAGATCACAAAGTCTTCCGTAAGACGTGAGAGAATGGGCCATATCGAGCTGGCCGCTCCCGTTTCACATATCTGGTATTTTAAGGGTATTCCGAGCCGTATGGGTCTGATCCTTGACATCTCACCCAGAGCACTCGAAAAGATCCTGTATTTTGCGGCATATATCGTTCTGGACAAGGGTGACACCAATCTCCAGTACAAGCAGATCCTTACAGAGAGAGAGTACAATGAGGCTCTTGAGCAGTACTCGGGCAAATATTTCCGTGCAGGAATGGGCGCCGAGGCGATCAAGGAACTGCTCTCAAGCATCGATCTTGAAAAGGAATCGGCTGAGCTTAAAGATGAACTTAAGAATTCCACAGGTCAGAAGAGAGGACGTATCTTAAAGCGTCTTGAGGTTGTTGAAGCTTTCCGTGAGTCAGGCAACAGACCCGAGTGGATGATCCTTGACGTAGTTCCGGTACTTCCTCCGGACCTGCGTCCCATGGTACAGCTGGACGGCGGACGTTTTGCCACTTCGGATATGAACGATCTGTACCGTCGTATCATCAACAGAAACAACCGTCTGCGCAAGCTTCTTGAGCAGGGTGCTCCCGAGATCATCGTACGTAATGAGAAACGTATGCTTCAGGAGGCGGTTGATGCCCTGATCGATAACGGCCGCCGCGGACGTGCGGTTACAGGCCCCGGCAACAGAGCGTTAAAGTCACTTTCCGATCTGTTAAAGGGTAAGCAGGGACGTTTCCGTCAGAACCTGCTCGGTAAGCGTGTTGACTATTCCGGACGTTCCGTTATCGTCGTAGGTCCCGAACTTAAGATCTACCAGTGCGGACTTCCGAAGGAAATGGCCATTGAGCTTTTCAAACCCTTCGTAATGAAGGAACTGGTTGAGCGAAGCATTGCCAACAATATCAAAGCTGCCAAGAAGAAGGTTGAACGTCTTGACCGTGAGGTATGGGACGTGCTCGAGGATGTCATCAGAGAGCATCCCGTAATGCTGAACCGTGCACCTACACTGCACAGACTCGGTATTCAGGCATTTGAGCCGATCCTTGTAGAAGGTAAGGCTATTAAGCTTCATCCCCTCGTTTGTACCGCATTCAACGCGGACTTCGACGGTGACCAGATGGCAGTCCATCTTCCTCTGTCTGTTGAGGCACAGGCTGAGGCACGTTTCCTGATGCTGAGCCCCAACAACCTGCTGAAGCCTTCGGACGGTGGTCCCGTTGCGGTTCCTTCACAGGATATGGTTCTTGGTATTTACTATCTTACTCTTAAGAAAGAGGGAGATCCCGGTGAGGGCAAGTTCTTCAAGAACATGAATGAGGCGATCCTCGCTTATGAGAACGGAGATATCACCCTTCAGGCACCCATCAAGGTTCGCCGTGACGGCATCTGGCCCGAGACCGGCGAGAAGATCTCCAAGGTGCTGGATACCACACTCGGAAGATTCTTCTTCAATGAGGCTATTCCTCAGGACCTTGATTATGTAGACAGAAAGGACAAGGAGCATTTCCTTGATCTTGAGATCGACTTCCTGGTAAAGAAGAAGCAGCTTAAGGGCATTCTTGAAAAATGTATCAATACCCATGGTGCTACAATGACTGCTGAAACCCTTGACGCGATCAAGGCACTTGGTTACAAATATTCGACCCGTGCGGCAATGACGGTTTCTATCGCAGATATGACCGTTCCGCCCGAGAAGAAGGACATCATCGCAGAGGCAGAAGCGACCATCGACAAGATCGCCGCTAAATACCGCCGCGGTATGATGACCGAAGAAGAGCGTTATAAGACAGTTATCGAGATCTGGAGAGAGGCTGATGACCGTATTACGGAGAAGCTGATGAAGGGTCTTGATAAATACAACAATATTTACATGATGTCAGATTCCGGAGCGCGTGGTTCCGAGAAGCAGATCAAACAGCTTGCCGGTATGCGTGGTCTTATGGCCGATACCTCAGGTAAGACCATCGAGCTGCCTATCAAGGCGAACTTCCGTGAAGGTCTTGACGTTCTGGAGTACTTCATTTCCGCACACGGTGCCCGTAAGGGTCTGTCGGATACGGCACTTCGTACAGCCGACTCGGGTTATCTGACCCGTCGTCTGGTCGATGTTTCGCAGGAGATCGTTATCCGTGAGGATGACTGCTGTGAAGGTGCTGCAGAGATACCCGGCATGGTCGTAAAGGCATTTGCCGACGGTAAGGAAGTTATCGAATCACTGAAGGATCGTATCACAGGCCGCTTTGCATGCGATGACATACTTGCCGATGACGGTTCGGTCATTGTTGCCAGGAACCATATGATCACTCCCCGCCGTGCCGCTGCGATCATGAACACAAGCGCGATCAGGAACGCAACCATCGCATGGTGCAAGGAGAATGGCATAGATCCCGATTCCGAAGAGGACGAGACCAAGAGAGATATCCTGCTTGACAAGCAGAAGGCTGCCTTAGAGGCAGGTATCGGAGCGTCGGTCAAGATCCGTACGGCTCTGAGCTGCAAGTCTCATTCAGGTGTCTGCGCGAAGTGCTACGGTGCAAACATGGCTTCGGGTGAGCCTGTTCAGGTAGGTGAGGCGGTAGGTATCATAGCCGCACAGTCTATCGGTGAGCCCGGTACACAGCTTACGATGCGTACCTTCCATACCGGTGGTGTTGCAGGTAACGATATCACACAGGGTCTTCCCCGTGTCGAGGAGCTTTTCGAGGCACGTAAGCCGAAGGGTCTTGCTATCATTGCCGAATTCGGCGGTGAAGTTCAGATAAAGGACACCAAGAAGAAGCGTGAGATCGTGATAACATCCAAGGATCCCGAGAAGGCAGAGTCAAAGACTTACCTGATCCCTTACGGTTCACGTATCAAGGTTACAGACGGACAGATCCTTGAAGCCGGTGACGAGCTGACAGAGGGTTCCGTTAATCCTCACGATATCCTGAAGATCAAGGGAGTACGTGCGGTTCAGGATTACATGATCCAGGAAGTACAGCGCGTTTACCGTCTGCAGGGTGTTGAGATCAATGACAAGCATATCGAAGTTATCGTTCGTCAGATGATGAAGAAGGTTCGTATCGAGGAGAGCGGAGATACAGAGTATCTGCCCGGCAGCAGCGTAGATCTTCTTGATTATGAAGAGACCAATGAGAAGATGATCGCAGAGGGCAAGCAGCCCGCAGACGGCAAGCAGACAATGCTTGGTATCACCAAGGCTGCTCTTGCAACGAACTCCTTCCTGTCGGCAGCTTCCTTCCAGGAGACTACCAAGGTTCTTACCGAGGCAGCAAGCCACGGCAAGATCGATCCGCTGATCGGACTTAAGGAAAATGTTATCATTGGTAAGCTTATCCCTGCAGGTACCGGTATGAAGCAGTACCGCAATGTTCACCTCACCACGGATACAAACGAGGAAGAGGAGAAGTACGAAGAGTACGAGGGATATGATCAGGGTCAGGATTTCTATCAGGACGATGATGATAATTCAATGTATGATGCTGCAGACGATGATGATTTCATTGACGAAGGCGCATACTATGAAGGTGATGACGAAGCGGAGGATGCTTCCGATACCGATGAAGACAAATAAATAAAGACATTAAAGACTCTTTGTACGGAGCAGTCCGTGCAGAGAGTCTTTTTTTGAACGGTCACCGGGCAGACTGTGTACGCCGGATATATTGACTTTTTGCGGTGCCGGAATATAATACTAATTAGATTATTAATTAGCTATTTATTATCGGTGACAATCCAAAAGGAGTCTTTTATTATGTCCGATGAGATCAAAACCAGTTTTTTCAGAGAACTGATCTACCTTTATAATGCGCATAAGAAGTATAATATGCAGCGGTTTAACACTCTGGGTCTTAGCACGGGCCAGCCGAAGGTGCTGACGATATTGCTGAGAAATGAAGGCTTTGTTCAGAAAGATCTTGCTGAGCGGTGTATGGTGGAACCTGCAACCATGACCACTTTGCTCAGAAGGATGGAAGTGAACGGACTTATTTACAAAAAGGCAACCTACGGCACCAACGGGAAAAGAGCAATGTCGGTATTCCTGACCGAAAAGGGGCGCGAGCTGGCGGTCAAGGTCGAGGAGATGGCCGAAGAAAGCGACGAGATGTGTCTGTCGGCACTGACGCAGGAAGAGCGTGATACAATGTGCCGTTGTATGAGACAGGCCCGAAAAGTCATTGAAGAGAAGCTTGTGATGGAGGAAAAACAGCGTAAACAGATGCTCTGGAAACAGATCACCGGAACGATCGTAGGGTTTTTTCTGGCAGTGATCCTGTCGTCCTGTACTTTAAGGACTATAGATCACGACAGGCCCGATCCGGCACCGACGGCTGTGTCGCAGGATATTACCGGGGATCGGGATCCTACTGGATCTGAACAGGGAAGCATGACCGATGGCGGGCAGAAAGCCGGAACAACGGATAGCAAGAATGATGATGAGGAGGAAGAACCTATGGAACTGACAAAAGCCTATAAGAAGTATGATTTTTCAAATCCGATATTTACACAGCATTTCGGAGCGGACCCTTACGCGATCGAGTATGACGGGAGACTCTATATCTATATGACTGCGGATGCATTTGAATATGATTCGCAGAAAAAGGTGAAGGAAAACAGTTACGGCAAGATCCAGTCGATCTATGTTGTTTCAACCGATGATATGATCAATTTCACCGATCATGGTGAGATATTGGTGGCAGGCAGTAAAGGTGCCGCCAAATGGGCTCATAATTCCTGGGCACCCGCTGCATGCTGGAAAATGATAGACGGTAAGCCCAAGTTCTTCCTGTATTTTGCTGACAATGGCGGCGGCATCGGCGTTCTGACAGCGGATTCACCGGTAGGTCCTTTTACGGATCCGCTCGGAAAAGCCCTGATCTCGAGGGATATCCCGAACTGCGGAAATGTTCTCTGGCTTTTTGATCCTGCAGTCCTAGTGGATGATGACGGAACGGGATACATCTATTTCGGAGGCGGAGTTCCGGAGGGTAAGGTCGCAGCACCCGGAACGGGCAGGGTCGCAAAACTCGGCGCCGATATGATCAGCATTGACGGAGAGGTAGTTTCCCTTGATGTTCCTTATCTGTTCGAAGATTCTGGTATCCATAAATACAATAATAAATATTACTACACATATTGTACCAACTGGAGTGTCGATCAGGCCGGAACCGATACCTACGGCATCCATAATGCGGATATCGCCTGCATGGAAAGCGACAGCCCGATGGGCCCGTTTACCTTTAAGGAAGTGATCCTGCGCAATCCGGGAACTGTATTCCAGCTTTGGGGAAACAACCATCACTGTGTATTTAAGTTCAAGGACCGGTGGTACATTATCTATCATGCCAGAACCCTTGAGAAGGAGATGCGTATTGAGAAGGGCTACAGATCGACACATATCGACTGTTTTGAAATGGGTGAGGACGGTACGATAGGTAATATCAAGATGACTTATAAATCCAGACCCCAGCTTAAAAATGTCGATCCTTATCAGTTTAATGCGGCTGTCTGCGTATCGCACATGGCAGGCGCCAATTTCGGAGACAGCGCGCTCAAGCAGTGGAATAATTACATCCACAGCGGTATAGCCAGGGAAAATGATCCTGCCATGAGCAGGATCAACGAAGACACAGCGGCTGCCGCAGCAGTTCCTTCATCGGCATGCGGCGGAGTATCCTATGCGGCAGGCTTTGACCGCGGTGATTTTATCGAGATACAGGGAGTTGACTTTGCGGAAGGACAGAATGCGGCTTTTGAAATGTACCTGAACACGAAAGGCGGGGAAGCGGCCTTCGAAGTGTTCATTGACGACCCTGAGGGCGAAGCGCTCCTCGAACTGAAAGTGAGCCGGGGGGACGGGGTCGATGGGTCATTTTCAAAATATACCGGCGAGAGCGTACAGATGCCCGAAGGAGTGCATAATCTGTTCATTGTATGCACTAAGGGTGTGGATGTCGACGCAGCGCTGTGGAAATTTGTAAAGTGACGGATCACGCGCTGCGGAGCTGTGGAGATTTGTAAAGTGACGGATCCGGTGTAACAGAGCTGTGTGGGAAAGTGCGGCATGTCCGTACGGGCAGATATAAATACTGCAGCCCTACTTCGCCGCACGCCCGCAGATATCCGATTTAACAAAAGTTTTAGTTGATATTATAAGAAAACATGATATAATTTTAGCAGGTCGTCAGAGAGTCGGCAGTTTTATTGCGCCTAAATACAGCAATATCTGCATGTCGCGGTCTGGTTCCGCCGTATAAAAGAACGGTGGACTGACTGCCGTACAGGATTTTCTGCGCAAAAGAATATAGGAAGGACGGATTTATTTATGGCATTAGTTTCAACAAAAGAAATGTTTGAGAAAGCCTATGACGGCGGATACGCTATCGGTGCTTTCAATGTCAACAACATGGAGATCGTTCAGGGTATCACCGAGGCAGCCGATGAACTTAAGAGCCCGGTTATCCTTCAGGTATCAAAGGGAGCACGTGCTTATGCTAACCATACCTACCTTGTTAAGCTGGTAGAGGCAGCTGTTATCGAGCATCCCGACATTCCGATCGCACTTCATCTTGATCACGGTGATACATTTGAACTGTGCAAGGATTGTATCGACGGCGGATTTACATCAGTCATGATCGACGCTTCATCCAAGCCCTATGAAGAGAACGTAGCTCTTACCAAGAAGGTAGTTGAGTACGCTCATGCACACGGCGTAGTAGTTGAGGCCGAGCTCGGAACACTTGCCGGCATCGAGGATGAAGTAGTTGTAGAGGCAGGTAAGGAAAGCTACACTCGTCCCGAGGAAGTTCAGGATTTCGTAGAGAAGACCGGTTGTGATTCACTTGCTATCGCTATCGGAACTTCACACGGCGCATACAAGTTCACCGCAGCACAGTGCACAAGAAATGCTGACGGCGTTCTGGTTCCCCCTCCCCTTCGTTTTGATGTTCTTGAAGAGTGCATCAAGAGACTGCCCGGCTTCCCGATCGTTCTGCACGGATCATCATCGGTTCCTCAGGAATTCGTAAAGATGGTTAACCAGTACGGCGGCAATATGCCCGACGCAGTAGGTATCCCGGAGGAGCAGCTTCGTAAGGCAGCCCAGCTTGCAGTATGCAAGATCAACATTGACTCCGATATCCGTCTTGCAATGACAGGTAATATTCGTAAATATTTCGCTGAGCATCCGGATCATTTTGATCCCCGCCAGTACTTAAAGCCCGCTCGTCAGGCTGTTAAGGATATGGTTGCCCATAAGATCAAGAATGTTCTTGGTTCTGACGGCAAGGCTTGAGACAATGTCTTAACATATTGCTGAAATCAATTGGGGAAACGGTGACCGGATCATCGTTTCCCTGATATTTTCGTGTTTGGTCTCGAAATGAAAATGACAGTGGGAGTAATATTTGGAAAGGATGAGTAACATGGGAAGCTGGTCCGATATCGTAGCTGATGTCGAAGATATTGTAAACGACGTCAGACAGACATTTACAGGCACCGAACAGAATGCCGACAGTGTATCGGAATTTCCCTGGGTATTTGCGGTAGTCGCGGGTATTGCCGTAATCGCCATTATCATTATCTTGATCAGGGGGATTAAAGCCAAGAAGGCTCAGAATATTAAAAAGAAAAAAACGCTCTATGAACAGGGCTATTTACAATACAGATCCGCAAAAGAACCGGTTTGTGCCACATATCTCAATTGCGACAAGGGATATCTTGAAGGAAGAAGATATGCGATCACCAACCGGCTTACGATCGGGCATAATCCCGAGCGCTGTAATGTGCTGTATCCGGTCAGAGTCGGCGGCATCGCGTCCGAGCATTGCGAAGTAAGGCTTCGTACCGACGGACAGGTCGAAATAGTCGATCTCGGGTCAATGGGCGGGACATTTCTCGAAAATGGCAGACAGCTTATGCCGAATGTTCCGACCATTATAAAAAACGGTGGCCGCTTTTATCTTGCAACCACCGGTGAGATGTTCAGAATAGACAACAAAATACAATAATCAGAATAAATAAGGATGTTCCGTATACACAGTCATGATAAAGTCCTTAACGGTCCTGTCGAGGCTGCAGTATTCGGAGAAAGGCTCCTCATCTGTTATGACATCGCCAAACCGTACCCTGAAGGTGCGGTTTTCTTTATTTAAGAGGATAAAGCCCTGATTATCGCTTTCGGTGAATGATCCGAGGTCACTGAAGAGCGTGAATTTGTCTTTGTAAGGATTCCCGTTATACGGACAGAATACCGTACAGTTGCCGCATTCGTTACACATGTCGTCAATATGCAGTATCTGGGGAAGAGCTGTTCCGGGAACATCAACGACCATATTGGCGCGGTTAGGACAGACATCGGCACAGTTTTCACAGACCTTATCGCATCCGAGACAGTCACCGCATTCGGACTCCAGAATGCCCTTCCCGGCCACGAGAACGCCCGAATCCGCGTTTTTATATGTTTCTTCGATAAGTTCACGTGCTTCGCTGATGATCTCGTTTTGGTCCGTTTTGATGCCGCTCCGGGCGATGATATCATCAACCGCAACTGTGGCATCACGAATTGCCTCAACGATCGTTGCGGGACCCTTTAACCCGTCACCTGCGATATAGACGGAATCGACGCTTGACTGGTTATTGGGATCGGTAACGGGACGGCCTTTTTCGTCTGTTTCTATCTCAAGGGCTTCATAGAAGGCAGAGTCGATCTTTTCACCGACTGCGGCGATAACGGTATCGACAGGGATCGTCACGATCTCGTCGGTCTCTTCGGGGGTCTGTCTTCCGGAGGCATCAAATTCCCCGAGGACATTCTTTTTACAGAACAGCTTCCCGTCGCTGAATGCGAAGGGCGAGAGCAGTTCCTTAAACTCAACTCCGTCCCCGAGCGCAAGCACGAGTTCTTCCTCATCTGCGGGCATATTGCGCCTGTCACGGCGGTAAACGATACAGACATTTTCGACACCGTCAAGTGTTTTGGCGGCCCGTGCGGCATCCATCGCGGTATTGCCGGCACCGATAACGGCAACGTTCCTGCCGGGCTTAAGATCGGGGTCGTGCCTGACAACGCGGGAGAGGAATTCTATCGCATTGATCACGGAACCGGACTGTGCCGAACCTGATGTTGAAGCGGCGCCGTTCCGGTCTGAGCTTACCCCGGCAAGCTTTAAAACACCGGGTTTTCCGGCTCCGACACATACGATCACATATCGGAAGCCTTCTTTTTTCAGTTCATCAAGATCCCGTATCTCTTTGTTGTATATGAATTTCGCACCCAGCGCGGTCGCAAATGCGATATCCTGAACGATGGCCTCACGCGGGATCCTCTGTTCGGTAATGACATGCGCGACAGTACCGCCTCCGCTTTCGCGCTTATCGTATACAACCGGTTCAAAGCCGGCTCTTGCAAGAAGGAATGCCGCGGCGATACCTGCGGGACCGGCACCTATGACAGCGACTTTGATCCCGTTGGGGGCTATGCTGTGGAGTTTCTTATCACCAAGGTATTTTTCCAGCTCAATATCCGCTTTACTTGCGGCAACAAGCTTTTTGGCACGGATATTTACGGAATTATCGTAAAATCTGCGGGTGCAGCCGTACATGCAGGGATGGGCACAGATCGTTCCTGTGATGTTCGGAAGCGGATTTTTGTATACTATGACTTTCAATGCATCAAGATAACGGCCCTGTTCCACAAGACGCATATACGCCGTGATATCCTGATTTATCGGACATGTATCCGAGCACGGCGACATAAAGCAGTCAGTCAGCGGAAGACGGCGGCTGCTCTTGCGATGCGCGACATTCTTGACAGGTTTGATATGGTGAGGATCGGTCTTTGCTAAGGCAACCAGATCAGACAGGGCAGCAACATCGATCTTGCAGTTCCTGCTGCAGATCTTACCGTTTTGGCCGCCATTGTCCTGCAATGCAGACATATCCGCTTCGGAAACATACTTTCCGGCAATCTGGGCGATACGGTTATATCCGCCGGGTTTAAGGATCGTGGTCGCAAATGTGACAGGCCAGATCCCGGTATTTAGCAGTTTGACGATATTAAAGGCGTCGGCGCCGCCCGAAAAACTGATCCTCAGGCGCCCGTCAAAATCCTTTGAGAGCTTTTCGGCAACCGAAAGAGAAAGCGGATACAAAGCGCGTCCGGACATGTACATCTCATTGCCGGGCAGTTCACCGCGTTTGATATCGACTGGGAAGGTATTGGTGATCTTGACACCGAATTCAAGCTGCACGGAATCGGCGAGAGCCTGCAGACGCTGAAGCATCGGGACAGCCTTATCGTACTGAAGATCGTCCTCAAAATGGAAGCGTCCGAACTGTACATATCCGTAACCCATATCGTCAAGCGTTTTGCGCGCGTAATCATAGCCGAGAAGGGTCGGATTCAGCTTGATGAAAGTATTGACCTTCTTTTCGGTCAGAAGATAGGTTGCGATCTTTTCGATATCCTCGGCAGGACAGCCGTGAAGAGTAGACAATGTGGCTGAACGGCACACATAAGGCGAAAACGACGCAATGTCATCTGCAGTCACTTTCTTGAGCAGACCGGAATCGACCGCATCAAGGGCTGCGCTGCGGCAGATTTCCCAGATGCGGCGACGGATTTCCTGAGTGTTGGAAGGATCGTTTCCGGCCGCGTCCGAAGCAGGACCGGAACAGGCGTCTGCATAGACATCAGCCTTTGAAGCATCCTTCAGCCCTTCGATAAAAGAATCGATCTTCGCCGTCTTAATGCCTTCAAGGTCGTATCCGACACTCATATTGAAAACAAAGCCGTCAGGGGAGCCCAGATCAAGCTCGACAGCCATGATCTTGCACAGCCACCAGGCTTTGACATATTCCTCAAACGCCTGTGGAACGGTCAGCTCGGTTGACCATTCGACATTATAGCCCTCGTCCTCGGCGAGAATGCAGGGCTTTGCCACGGGCAGGTCTTCGCCGTCGATCTTTTGAACGGTTTTAAGTTCGAAAAAACGGCTTCCCGCAAAATAAGCCGCAGCGATATTCTGGGCCAGCTGGGTATTCGGGCCGGCAGCCGGACCGAACGGCGTCTCAAGTTTTTCTCCGAAAATACGGAGAGGATCGGCTTTGACGGCACTGAACTTCTTTCTGACACCGAAAACCGTATGATTCTTCTCATATTCGGAAATGACCTGTGTCAGCAGGTTGCAAAAAGGGATAGGTCTCATCCTGTCGCTCATATTTTCCTCCGCTTGGCCGTCTGTGTACCGAAATACGGTACAAAACAGGCATTATTTTGATCTGTATGGATAATCGGGGATCGTCAGCGTCCGTTAACAGAATCCCAGACTCTGCGGGATACCTCCCTGCAATGGGCATAGAAAGCTTCTTCGTCCAGTCCCGGAATATTACGGTCCTTCATGAGGATGCGTCCGGCACAGACGGTTGAAGTCACGTATCTTCCGGAAATACCGAAAAGTATATGACCGTTGACATTTGATGCATCCATCGGAGTAAGAGGGGCATAATCAAGAGTGATGACATCCGCCGAATATCCTGCTTTGAGCTTTCCGATGGGAGTCTCAAAGAAACGTGCGCCCATCAGGGCATTGTTCTCGAACAGCATCTGCGGAACCTCACCCCAGGCAACGGTCGGATCGCAGAGATTGTGTTTGTGCAGGACATTTGCGACCTTCATCGACTCAAACATGTCATTCGTGTAACCGTCGGTCCCAAGCCCGGTAAGGATTCCCTTGGACATGATCCTGAGCGTGGGCGGGCAGCCGACCGCGTTACCCATGTTCGATTCGGGATTGTGGACGACCATCGTATCCGTATCCCGGATAAGATCCATCTCATGTTCGTTGATGTAGATACAATGGCCGAGGATCGTATGCGGACCCGTGATCCCAAAGTCATGAAGCCTGTCGACGATACGTTTGTGATGCTTGAGAAGACTGTCATGAAGATCTTCGATGCCCTCGGCTACGTGAATGTGGAATCCGCAGTTTTCAGGCGCTTCGCTCATACATTTTTCAAGGGTTTTGTCGGAAAGGGTAAACTGGGCATGCATACCGAACATGCCTGCAAGAAGATCGGCCTGTGCGGCTTCTTTTGAATCAGCCGGGTTTTGTCCTGCTTCACTGCGAAGTTTTCGGCAGTGATCGATAAAATCAACATTTTCCCTGATCGCCTGAACACATTTTTCTTCCCCGTCACGATCTGAGGTTTCATAACACAGACATGATCTTATGCCGTATTTTACGGATTCTTCCGAGATCGCAAATAAGCTCCCGGGAATCTCACCGAAGCTTGCATGATGGTCAAATACGGTCGTACATCCGTTTTTGATACAGTCTATGTAAGTCGCGGCGGCACTGTAGCGGGTTGCTTCAAGATCAAGATGACGGTCAAGAGTCCACCACATTCCGTCGAGAATGTCAAGGAAGCCCTTCGGATTGTATCCGTTGATCGAAATTCCGCGCGACATTGCGCTGTAGATATGATTGTGTGCATTGATGAGACCCGGCATGATCAGACCGCCGTGAGCATCGAGAAAATCCGCATCGGGGTATTTTTCACGCATCGCGGTAAGTTCACCGGTTTCGACAATGAGTTTTCCGTCGCACACAACAGCCCCGTTCTCAAAAAAGGGAGCATCATTATCACGTGTGATAAGTCTTCCGTTACCGATAAGCAGCATGGCACAACCTCCTTCTTAAAAATGAAAGATCGCATGGTTTATCCGGAAAATGAATTGCAGCAGAAAAGAACGTTTCCGTAAATATCAGTATAATGCAAAAAGCCCCAAAAAACAATCGTAAAGGAGAAATAAACAGTTATTTTACGTGAAAAAATGAAAATGAATTGACATCTTTCGGGTCAATATTATATGATTGATATGATGACCATTATTAACGGCAAGACCTGTATGAGGCAAAAGATATACGGAAATATCAGATACAGATCGCCGGGAAATCAATAAGGATCGGAGGACGGTCATATGGATGCTTTGATGTTTGAAGAAATGCGCAAGAACGCAGATATAATCTCCAAGTATGTTAAGGAAAAGGGTACGGAATCGGAGGAGATCAAGAAAAAGCGTGCTTTTATCAGGGAAGCGAAGAAGACCGCGCTGGAGATCCTTGATGTTGCCAGAAAACAGGGATTTCTTGAGCTCAAGCGTTTTGCGGACAAGCTTCAGCAGGAGGGCATCGAAGGACATTTAAAGGACATGCTGAACTTTGTGGCCGATGGCATGGATACCGCAGTCCTTGAAGAGATCGCGCGCAACAAATACTTTACGAACTGCTACTCCGGTTTTGGCGGGCTGGAGTTCATCATTTACATGTACACCTGCATGACCATACGCCAGAACGTTCCTCTGCATGTGATCGAAGCCGTCATCGATTCTATGATACCCGATGTCGTGCGACTTGATGTCAATGTCAATATAGCAAATGAAGGCTGCCTGTGAGGGCAGCCTTTTTTACGGTTGAAATATTCAGTTCAGGTATTCCTTATCCATCCAGGCGATCCGCTTCTCAAGCCATTTCATAAGAGCTTCGGCGCTTGCGACCGTTCCGTTGTCTTCGTAGGGAATTGGCTTAGACAGATCGGTCTTATATTTTGCAAGCAGGGCGCGTTCATCACTTATAACCTGATCGACCGCGCTCTTTTTCTTGCCCTTTGCGGTACGCAGCTCAGTCCAGCGGTCCTTGACGCGTTTTAAGAACCAGTCCTGTTTCATGAGGATGATGTACCAGGGGTTGGAGCGTTCGCCGAACCTGTCGGAGAAGGACTCGTCGTTAAACACCTTTGCGTAGGAGCCTGTCGTGGCGGAGAGCATTGACCATTCAAAATCCCAGGGAGCGGTAAAGGTCAGCTTTTTGATATTGCTGCTGTCCGAAAAATCGGCGCACATGAAGAAGCTTCCTTCACCTACATCACGGCTCATGGTCAGCTCGTAAACGAGGAATATGTCCACAAACGAATCAAGATCCACAGCCCTGTCGATAACGATCTCGGCCGGGGACATCGCATTGCCGTCGGCATCCGTCTTTTTTAGCTGTTTACTCTTGGCCTTTGTAAGACCGTAATCCTTGTTGAAAACGTAGTACTTGCCTTTTTCGCAGGCGTTGTAGACGATCTTGAAGCAATTGTTGATATATTTGTTGATGAAGTTTTCCTGAGCTTCGGACCAGGTATCGCTCTTGATGCTGTAGAATACGGTCTTAAATGATTTTGTGACGCCGTTAAGATCCGTAACCGACGGATTGCCGCAGTAGCTGACCCTGAAACGGGGAAGCTCTCCGTGGTTGTCGAGCTCTACAAAATAACCTATATCGGTCCCGGTATAGCCTTCGGGAGCCTCAAAGATGTCTACCCTGTTACCGTTGACCTGGTTCTGTTCGCACAGTTCGTAGGTGCCGACAAATTTGCCGTTCAGGTATACATGCACCGGAATGCCGTCAGAGCAGTAGTTACCGTTCCTTAAGAAGGTCCTGCCGAATCTGAAGCCCACATCGTTCTTGAGCAGATCGTATCCGCCTTTTAACAGGACCCAGCTCTTGCATTTTGCGTCCGAATTCAGTCCGAACATGCGCTGTTTCTTTTCAAATTTGATACGGTAGGGAACCTGGTTTTTGCGGATCAGATTTACATTTCCCTCATAAGCGGTCGAATTGCCTCTGACCTTGATGCCTGCGGGAACTGCCGAAAGCCTGTATTCGTCGTCGCAGTTGATCGTATAGACCTCACATTCAACATATTCCTCGCGCGAAACGACTTCGGCGCTGTCTTTGGTGTATACGCACACGGTGGGAATGGTCGTAGACGATTCAAGCTCCGAGAGGGTTTTGCTGATCGAAGCAGGGATTGAAGCAGATTTAAAGGAATCCGCGCTGTCGGACCTGCCGCTGCCCGTTCCTGATTCTGAGCTGCCGCCCGATGCGGGCTTGTTCATTGCCGAACCGGGTTCAACAGGCAGGGCAAAAGCGGCCGCATGGACCACGCCTGAACGGAATGCAAGTGAAAATATGAGTAATGCAAATACGGATAATAACAATTTTTTCATATGCCGTGACTTTTTTCCTTTTTGTTTTATGACGACATAATAGCACTTAATCGAAAAATGGTCAAATGGATAAGCAGGGGGTGGGAGACTGTCCGAAAACCGGCCACACAAGCATGCTTGTCACCGAAAGTGACTTAAATCTGCCTTATTTTTGGGGAAATAATGTCATGGTCCTGCAGTATAACAGCATAGTGACAAAAAAATAACGAACAGATCTTTATGGCCTTGTATCCCTCTGAGGACAGAGGTGCCCGAGTGCGTTTTGCCGGGGATACCGTATACAGCTGACTATGCGGTTTTAAGTCATTCACTTAAAGTCATTTAATTCAAGTCTTTTACAAACGGAGGTCGAAGAAATGTTTTATCCCGTATTGGACATCAAGGCAACAGGGGAAAGAATCAAGGAACTTCGCAAAGCCCGCCACCTGAAGGTCGAAGACATAGCAGAGTACATGGGTTTTGGGTCGGTACAGGCGGTTTACAAATGGCAGAGAGGTGAAAGCCTTCCGACCGTTGACAATCTGTACGCATTGAGCAGGTTGTTCGGAACAACTGTAGACGAGATTCTTGCTGGAAAAGATGAACCGACGATAGAAGAAAGAGAAGAGAGCGAAAGCTCTCTTCTTCCTTTTTATCGATATTTTTGTGTACAGCGTGGGATCCTTTTGTTGCTGCCGGTTCTTATTTTCAATTATTTGCTTCTTCCGTAAATGAAGTTGAGCCTTGCGATCCTGGCAGCAAGTTCATGGGTTGCCGCGCCCTTCAGCATTCTCCATTTCCAGTTGGTGCCAAGTGAGGAAGGCATGTTGATGCGGGCTTCGCTTCCGAGATTCAGGTAATCCTGCATCGGGATCACAGCGAGCTTCGCAGGGCTTGACAATGTAAGCTTGATCATATTCCAGGCGATATTATCGGCGATTATCCGCTCGATCATATCTTTGGGGTCTTCGGGAGCGCAGGTGCTGTCTGTCTGACCCGCTACGGCAGAGTCTGTTACGGCAGAAGCCGTTACTGAAGCCTCCGATACGGCAGAGCCCGTTACCGAAGCTTCCGTTACGGCGGAGTCCGTTACGGCAGAGCCAGTTACGGCAGAAGCCGCTACAGAAGCCTCGCAGGAAGCTTTCATTTCTGAAGCAGTGCCGTCTGCTTCGCCGGAGGGTGCTGCGGAAGAACAATCTTTTGCCGAAACCATGGCCTGTGCGGCCAGTTCGGCAAGGATTTCCATGTCACCTGCCATGTATTCTTTTACAAAGGCTTTCTCATCGTCCCTTAAGGTCAGATACCAGCCCCTGGTCGTGTCGTTGTCGTGCGTTCCCGTATATACAACGCAGTTCTCGCTGTGGTTGTGGGGAAGATACTCATTCGGATGATAGGGATCGAATGCAAACTGCATTACCTTCATTCCGGGATATCCGGTATCGCGGAGAAGGTCGCAGACCGAAGG